>NZ_ANBC01000413.1 GCF_000341125.1 Nocardiopsis lucentensis DSM 44048
GGACGACGAGGGGCTCCCGTTCCTGTGGGAGATCGCGGCGGCCGACCCCGAGCTGTTGGCGGTCGCGGACCGCACCCGACCGGAGCGGATCGAGCTGTGGGACGTCCACGCGTACGACCGCACCGTGCTGGACCTGCACGGATACCGGATGGGCGATTGGCACGCACGCTACCTGTGGGCGGTGAGCGCACCGCTGCCGGACCTGGTCGCCGCGGGGGAGCGCGCGGAGGTCGGCGGGCTGGACGAGGTGGCCGTCCCCGAGAGCGGGCGGCGGGCCCTGGACCGCTTCGGGCTCCCCGGAGGCCTGTTCGCCCACCGTCTCGGGCAGGAAGGTCGTGACGGGGATCTCGGGGACGTGGGCCGCCTGGTGTACACGCACCCGTCCGGTGACGGGGAGTTCTGGGTGGAGCGCGGGACCGGCCGGGTGGCGCTGCCCTGGTCGGACCCCGCGTCCGCGGCCTGGGTGGCCTCCTCCTCGGTCGCGTTGGTGGAGATGGCCTGGCGCTGGTACTGGGTGGACCGGATCCTCGCCGAGGAGGACGTCCACGGCGGATGGGACCACCAGGAGGCGGACGAGGCCGAGTCCGACTTCCGGGACCTGGTGCGGTGGATCGACCCGGACTCGGTCTTCGCGCAGGAGTTCCCGCTGGTTGATCTTTTGTAGCCGCTACCGGAGGCC
>NZ_ANBC01000414.1 GCF_000341125.1 Nocardiopsis lucentensis DSM 44048
CGCCGTCCAGGGGGATGGAGCGGGCCCACGTGAGCAGCGGACGCCGGCTCTCCGGGGTCGGATAGGGAGCCCGGTAGGGTGCGATCTCCTCCTCGTCCAGCGGGTTGAGGACGCCACGGGTGAAGGCGGCGTCCACGAGTCCGTTGCCGCTGAGCGCCCTCTCCCCTCCCTCCGGGGAGCGCAGGGTCTCGAAGCGCTCGCGGGCCGGGACGCTCAGCTCCGCCCAGGACATCGGCCGGATGACGGCCTCCATGAAGGCGATGCCGCGCACCCGCCCGGGGCGGCGCGCGGCCAGGTCGAAGGCGAGGGCCCCTCCCCAGTCGTGCCCGACCAACACCACCCGGTCCAGGTCCAGTGCGTCGAACCAGGCATCGAGGTAGCGCGCGTGGTCGGCGAACCGGTGGGCGCCGTCGGGTTTCCCGGATCGCCCCATGCCGATCAGGTCGGGGGCCAACAGGCGCCCGGGGGCGCCGAAGGCGGGCAGGACCTTCCGCCACAGGCGGGATGAGGCGGGGTTGCCGTGGAGGAACACGACGGGTGTCCCCTCCCCGGTCTCCTCGTAGTACATGGTCGAGTCGAGAACGTCGACGACGGGCATGTGGACTCCAATCGTTAGCTTCTCTAATGTTCGAATCACTAACGAAAATAGATCGTCAGGGAGACCAACGCAAGTGCCCGGATTCGACGCATGACCGCCCCGACACGCCCTCCGGCGCGGCCGACCGGGGCCGCGACGGGCCGGGCCGCCCGGAGCGCCACGCTCCGGGCGGCCCGGCCTCGGAGCCACACCCCGGGTGTCAGACCCCGGGGGCCGCCGTGCGCGCCTCGGCGTAGGAGTCGAACCCCATCGTGAAGCTCGCCCTGCCGGAGGTCCGGCTGCGCAGGTCACCCACGTAGCCGAACGTCTCCGCCATCGGCACCAGTGCCGACACCACCTTCGCGCCATACCGGTCCGACAACGCCCGCACCCGCCCCCGACGGGAGTTGAGGTCGCCGATCACATCGCCCATGTACTCCTGCGGGGTGGTGACCTCCACGGCCATCACCGGTTCGAGGAGGACCGGCTCCGCCCGGGCGGCCGCCTCCCGGAAGGCCGCCGTCCCGGCGATCCGGAACGCCAGCTCGGAGGAGTCCTCCGTGTGGAAGGCCCCGTCGAGCAGCGTCACCCGGACACCGGTCATCTCGTACTCCGAGAACACACCGGCCAGCATCGCCTGGCGGCACCCCTCCTCCACGGAGGGGACGAACTCCCTGGGCACCCGGCCCCCCGTCACCGCGTTCACGAACTCGTACCCGGACTCCAACGGCTCCAGGGCGATCCGCACGCGCGCGTACTGCCCCTTGCCGCCGGACTGCTTCCGGTGGGTGTACTCGACCCCGGACACGGACCTCCGGATCGTCTCGCGGTAGGCGACCCGGGGCCGGCCGATCCGGGCCGCCACCCGATACTCCCGGAGCATCCGGTTGACCTGGATCTCCAGGTGCAGCTCGCCCATTCCGCCGATGATGGTCTGGCCGCTCTCGGCGTCGGCGCGCACCCGGAAGGAGGGGTCCTCCTCCGCCAGGCGCGCGATGGCGCCGGAGAGCCGGTCCTGGTCGGCACGGGACTCGGGTTCGACCGAGACCTCGATGACCGGGTCCGGGAAGTCCATGGACTCCAGCACGACCGGATGCGCCGGGTCGCACAGGGTCTGCCCGGTGGCGGTCCGCTTCAGCCCCATGACGGCGACGATGTCCCCGGCACCCGCCGACGCGATCTCCTCGCGTTCGTCGGCGTGCACGCGGTAGACCTTGCCGACGCGTTCCCCCCTTCCCCGCGCGGAGTTGTGCACCCGGGCGCCCGTGTCGAGCCGTCCCGAGTACACGCGGACGAACGTGAGTCTGCCCAGGTGCGGGTCGCCGCTGATCTTGAACGCCAGGGCGGCCAGCGGCGCGTCCTCCGACGGCTCCCGCCCGACCACCGTGCCGGGATCGCCCGGAAGGTGACCGTGCACGACACCGGCGTCGACCGGGGAGGGCAGGTAGCGGACCACGGCGTCGAGCAGGGGCTGGACACCGATGTTCCGGTAGGCGCTGCCGCACAGCACCGGGGTGACCGTGGTGCCGCCGTCGACGGAGCCGAGGGTGGCCCGGCGGATCGCCGCGTGCAGTTGCTCCTCCGTGGGTTCCACGCCCCCGACGTACAGCTCCATCACCTCCTCGTCGTGCTCGGCGACCGCCTCCACCAGGCGGGCCCGCCACTGACCGGCCTCGACGGTCAGATCGTCCGGGAGGTCGACGACGTCGAACCGTTCGCCGTGCTCGGCCTCGGCCGACCACATGAGCGCCCGCATCCGGACGAGGTCGACCACACCGTGCAGGTCCCGTTCCGTGCCGATCGGGATCTGCAGAACCAGCGGAGCGGCGCCGAGCAGCGCGGAGATCGTGTCGACGCAGCGCGCGAAGTCGGCGCCGACGCGGTCGAGCTTGTTGACGAAGCACACGCGCGGCACTCCGTAGCGGTCGGCCTGGCGCCACACCGTCTCCGACTGCGGCTCGACACCGGCCACGCCGTCGAACACCGCGACCGCGCCGTCGAGCACCCGCAGGCACCGTTCCACCTCGACGGTGAAGTCGATGTGGCCCGGGGTGTCGATGACGTTCACGGTGTGGGTGACCCCCTCCACCGGCCAGTGGCAGGTCGTGGCGGCGGAGGTGATGGTGATGCCGTGCTCCCGCTCCTCGGGCATGAAGTCCATGGCGGTGTTCCCGTCGTGGACCTCACCGACCCGGTGGGAGACACCGGTGAGGTACAGAACGCGCTCGGTGGTGGTCGTCTTGCCCGCGTCGATGTGCGCCATGATCCCGATGTTGCGGACCGTGGCCAGTTCCGTGTGCTGGATGGCCATGGGCTGTTCCGTCCTTTCTGGGTTCGGGGTGTGGCGGCGAGCGCGCGCGAGCATGGGGACCGTCCGTACGGTCCACCGCCTGGCGGGAGCGTAGGCGGCGGACTGTGCGTGGTTCCAATGGTTTTGCGCTGCTCCGGGGTGATCCGCGCATGTGACGGCGCCGACGCGCCGAAAACCCTTTGCCCGGCGTTTGGCCAGGTTGTTAGCGTCGGTGGTCATGAAGGCTCTGACTGAGCGGGACATCCGCGGATCATTCATCAACTGCTCGAAGGGGGAGGCCCAGCGCCTGTCCCCGCCTCGGGATCTCGCGGAGCGTCCCTGGGAGCACCTGGACTTCCTCGGCTGGCGCGACCACACGGCGCACGAGCGCGCCTACCTGGTCGTCGAAGGGGAGGAGGGGCCGGTGGGGGTGGCGCTGCGCATCGTCCCCGCGCGCGACGGGTTCCGCCCGACCCTGTGCTCGCTGTGCCTGACCACCCACCGGGGCGGGGGCGTGACCCTCATGTCGGCGCCCAAGGCGGGCAAGGCCGGCCGCGAGGGGAACACGGTCGGGCTGCGCATGTGCGCGGACTTCGCCTGCTCGCTCTACATCCGGGGGCTGAGGGAGCCCGGTCCCGGGGGAGGGCGGATCGTGGAGTCGCTCACGGTCGAGGAGCAGGCCGCGCGGGCCAGGGAGAACCTCGGAGGGTTCCTGGAGAGGCTCAGGGCCTGAGGGGCGACCCCGCATGAACCTCGCGGAGGGCCGGTGGGCGTCGTGCCCACCGGCCCTCCGCGTGTCCGGAGTCCCGGGGCCGGGAGTCAGTCGCTCGGGAAGCGGGGCTCCACGATGGTGTTCGGCCCCGGGAAGATCAGCCGCTCCTCACCGTCCGGGAACCGCACGACGTACGGCGGCCCGTCGTTGGCGCCGCGCACGTCCACGATCCTGCCGCTGTGCTGTCCGTCGCTGCTGGCGACGCCGTGCGTGTGCACGTAGTCGCCGATCTTCGCCTTCATGCCGCCCCCGTTCGACGTCGGCCGCCCCGGCACCGCCGCTGGCCCCGGTCACCGGCCGTAACCAGGACCTACCCGGTCCGGTGAACCGCTGAACCGGGATGGGGCCCGCTAGGGGTTCTCCTCCTCAGAGGTCATCGGAGGATGGGCCTCGGAGAAATGACGGAGGAATCCGGTGTCCATCTCGATTTCCCCGGAAAGACGCCAGGTGCGGCGCTCGAACGAGAGATCACCGGTCACCACGAGAGGCAGCTTTCTTTGGTAGGCCATGATCGCCCAGTCGTGATCGTCGCCCTCGAGTTCGACATGGACGCTGCGTGGTTTTCCACCCACCTCGGTCAGAAGAGTCACGTCCGCCACGTCGTCCTCTCCCGGTGGAGTCTCCTCGCGTGCCAGGCTCTTCACGATCCCGACGAGTGTGACCCTGCGTGCGGGTTCCTCGCGGCGTACGAGGCGTTCCCGAAGCCGTGGTAGTTCGGCGATGGTATCCCGATCGAACACGATGGTCGATGTCCTGATGTTCTTCGGCGGAAACAGGGCGGCCCATTCGAAACGCAGGTCCAGCGAGTGGAGTCGATCCGGTCGTGTCATCTCCTCGATCGATTCCACGAGGGCGGAACTCAGGCCGAATTCCCAGGGTGTTTCGAGGATTCGCTCGTCCCATCGCAGCGCGAGACGTCGTGTGGACTCCAGCCCACGGGCGAGCGTCGTCATCACCTGCCTCGGGAAGGTGGTCCGTGCGGTGTCCCCGTTCTTTCCGTTCGCTGGTCGGGTGTCGTCGAGAAGGACCGAGACGGTGAAGACGTAACTGCCTCGCCTGGTCTGCCCGAGCTTGATGCAGTCATCGAGGAAATCCGCGACGGCCCCAGGGCGTCGACCCTTGTGAGAGTGATGCGGATCAGCTGCCGTGGTGGCGGCTGCCTTCATCATTCTGTAGAGGGAGTCAACGGTTTTTCCAGCCTGACGAAACGGTATGGAGCCATCCGTCATGGGCTGGTTGATGCGAACGAAAAAAAGATCGTAATTTGTTGCTGAGACGCGTTCTCTGAGTTCTCTCGCATCGATTTCATACACATGGCAGAGCGAATCGAGTACGTCCTTGAAGCGTGCCCGAAAATCGACGTATTCCGTGGCGAGGGGAAGCATGACCCGGGCGGAACCGAACTCCGGTGAGTCCTCGAGTCGCCATATTTCTCGAATTCCGGGTCGCCTGTTCTCCAGTTCCCAACCGTGTGCGGAGAGGAACACGGACACGGCTTCGGGGGTGAGGAAGTCGGCTGCCTCACCGATGGGATCGAGCGCGGTGGGGGTCATCAGAAGCCTCCCTCCTGCTCGCCGAGCCTCTTCATGATGCCCAGAAGCTGGTCTGGGGTAAACAGGTTACTTCGGGGCAGGTGCACGGTCCGGGTTCCACCGATCTCCTCGGTGGTCGCGAGCTCGGGTGCGGCCTGCCAGTACATTCTGCTCCGCGTTCGCAGCCCGTCCTCATCGACCGAGAGCCACTGTCCCGGACCCTCGGGAACGATCAGGACACCGAGGAAGGCGGGGACGAATCGATCGCCTCTGGTCAGCTTGCGGAACGGCTTCGCTTTCATCGGCCACGCCATGTGCCCGTCCGCGAGGTACCTGGTCTGGGTGGTGCACTTGAGCTGAAGTTCGAACTGGGGGCAGTAGAAACGGCGGTACGCGGCGGACGAGGCGATCGTGATGTCGACACCGTCGTAGTCGGTCTCGTGCGTCTTGATGGAGCACCCGGCCGCGTACGTGACCATGCGGGTGAAGGCCAGACTGAACTGCTCCTGCCGAGCGTTCATGGGCAGCTGCCCGTCAACGAGGTCGTCCTCCCCCAGGGGACCGTCGTCCTCGACCGCCGCCATCCGTCTCCCGCCGAAGTCTGTGTTGTTCCGATCACTCTAGCGAGTTCGTCGACGCCCCGAGACCCGGCGCCGCCACCGGTGCTGGGGCGGCGCCGGGTCTCGGGGCGCGCTGACCTGAGAGGTCGGTGACGCGGGTGTCGGGAGGGCCGCTGATCGCGGTGCGCAACGCGTCCGTGCCGGGCGATGGACAAGGGCGCGGCCCGCCCGCCGACCCGTTCGTCCGGCCCGCCCGAGGACGAGGGTCCGGCCCGCCCGAGGACGAGGCTCCGGTCGGCTCAGCGCGCCAGGAGGGCCCGCAGCTCCCCGACGACCTCCGCCGGGGCCTCCTCCGCCATGAAGTGGCCGCACGAGACCGTGGCGTGGTGGAGGTCGGCGGCCCAGGCGCGCCACCGGGCGGCGGCGTCGAACCCCAGCGCCGCGCCCCAGTCCTGCTGGAGCACCGTCACCGGCATGGCCAAACGGTTCCCCGCCGCGCGGTCGTGCTCGTCGTGCTCGACGTCGACGCCGGCCGAGGCGCGGTAGTCGGCGACGATCGACGGCACCGCCGCGCGGCACGCCCGCAGGTAGGCGGCGCGGACATCGTCGGGGACCGCCTCCGGGGCGTTCGACCAGGCGTCCAGGAAGGAGCCGAAGAACGCGTCCGGGGCCGCCGAGATCATCTCCTCCGGCAGGCCGGGCGGCTGCGCCATCAGGTAGAGGTGGAACCCCACGGCGGCCGACACGCCGTGCATGACGTCCCACATGTCCAGGGTCGGCAGGACGTCCAGCGACGCCAGGTGGGTGACCGCCCCCGGATGGTCGAGCCCGGCGCGGACCGCCACGAGGGCGCCCCGGTCGTGGCCCGCCAGGGCGAACCGGTCGTGGCCGAGGGCGCGGGCGAGCGAGACGACGTCCGCCGCCATCGTGCGCTTGGCGTACGTGTTCCCGTCGGTGTCCTCGGGTTTGTCGCTGTCTCCGTACCCGCGCAGGTCGGGGCAGATCACGGTGTGGTCGGCGGCCAGGTCGGCGGCGACGTGCCGCCACATCAGGTGGGTCTGGGGAAACCCGTGCAGCAGGACGACCGGGCCGCCCGACCCGCCGACGGCGGCGTTCAGGGCGACCCCGTCCGCCACGGGTACGCGCTGGTAGTCGAATCCGCTGATCGTCGGTTCCATCATGGCTCCTCGTGGTGTCGGCGCCGCTCGGTCCGGCGGCGCGCCACGAGCATGCTCCGGGCGGGTCAGCACCCGGTCAGCGGCGGATCAGCGCGCCGCCGGGGCGCGGGTCCCCAGGTCACGCGCGGATAGGTTGGGGGCCGTGGTCCGTGCGGTGCGCGCGGCGCGGACCGGAACACGGGGCTGGTACGGGGGTGGTCGTGTCGTCGGTGACGTTCGGGGTGCTCGGGCCGATCGAGGCGGCCGACGAGCGCGGGCCGATCAGACTCAAGGGGGCGCGTCACCGGGCGGTCCTGGCCCGGCTCCTGGTGGCCCGGGGACGGGTGGTGCCCGTGGAACGGCTCGCCGACGATCTGTGGGACGACCCCCCGCGCGGCGCGGTCGGCGCGATCCGCACGTTCGTCGGGGAGCTGCGCCGGGCGCTGGAACCCGACCGGCCGCCCCGGTCACCCGCGCGACTGCTGGTCACGGTCGGCCCGGGATACGCGCTGCGCACCCCGCCGGGGTCGGTCGACGCCCGGCGCTTCGAGACCGCTCTGGAGGCTGCGGGACGTCTGCTGGAGCACGGGGCGGGGGAGGCCGCCGTGGCCGAGGCCGACGGGGGCCTGAGCCTGTGGCGCGGTCCCGCCTACGCGGAGTTCGCCGACACCGACTGGGCGCGCGCCGACGCCGCCCGCCTCGGTGAACTGCGGACACTGGCCGTGGACCTGAGGGCGCGGGCGCTGCTGGCGCTCGGACGGGCGGCCGAGGCCGTGCCCGACCTGGAGGCGCAGACCACCGGCCATCCCTGGCGCGAGGAGTCCTGGCGGCTGTTGGCGCTCGCCCTGTACCGGTCCGGCCGGCAGGGGGACGCCCTGGCCGCCCTGCGCCGGGCGCGTGCGGCGTTGGCCGAGGAGTTGGGCGTGGACCCCGGCCCCGAACTCCGGCGCCTGGAGACCGACATCCTCGCCCGGTCCCCGAGCCTGGAGGGTCCCCGGCGCGCCGGACCGCGCCGCACCGGGCGGGCGCGGCCGTTCGTCGGCAGGGTCGGGGAGTTGGCGCGGCTGGAGGAGGTCGCCGACGGGGCCGTGTCACGCCGGGCTCTCGGCGTCGCCCTGGTCTCCGGTGACGCAGGAGAGGGCAAGACCACGCTGGCCGAGGCGCTCACCGGGCGGCTGGAGGAACGGGGGTGGACCGCCGCCTGGGGGCGCGGCCCCGAGCAGGAGGGGGCGCCCGGTCTCTGGCCGTGGACCCAGGTGCTCACCTCGCTCGACCGGGCCGGGCACCCGACGCCGCCGGAGGTCTCCCGGACCGTCGGGGATCCGGACCGGCTGACGCCCGGGGAGATGGCGGCCACCCGGTTCCGCTCACACCGCGCCGTCGCCGACCACCTGGCCCGGATCGCGGGCACAGCGCCGCTGCTGCTCGTTCTCGACGACCTCCAGTGGTCGGGGGAGGAGACGCTCTCCCTTCTGGCGTTCCTGGCGGGCGAGGGGATCGCCGCGCCCGTCGCGGTCGTGGGCACCTACCGGGCCACCGAGATCGGCCCGTCCCTGGCCGAGGCGCTGGGGCGGCTGGCCAGGGTCGAACCGGCCCGCGTCCACCTGGGCGGGCTCGACGCGACGGCGGTCGGGGAGATACTCCGGGCCGCACTGGACGGTCCGGTGGACGCCGCCACCGTGCGCGCCGTTCACCGGCGGACCGGAGGCAACCCGTTCTACACGGGGGAACTCGCCCGCCTGCTCCGCGACGAGGGGCCCGCCGCGCTGGACTCGGTCCCCGCCGGGGTGCGGGACGTGGTCCGCCGCCGTGTGGCCCGGCTCCCGCAGGCCAGCCGGGGTGTCCTCGGCCAGGCGGCGGTGGTCGGCCGCGAGGTCGACATGGATGTCCTGTCCGCCCTCGTCGGGGAGGAGGAGGCGCTGCGGGCGGTGGAGTCCGCCCAGCGTGAGGGTGTGATGGTCGATGCCGGGCCGGAGCGGGCGCGGTTCGCGCACGATCTGGTGCGGGACGCGCTCCGCGAGGAGGTCGCCAGCGTCCGCCGGGCCCGTTCGCACGCGCGGATCGCCGAGGTGGTCGAACGGCTGCGTCCCCACGACGCGGACGCCCTCGCCCACCACTACGTGCGCGCCGGGAACAACGCCGCGCGGGGGAAGGCCGTGCGGTACGCGCGCGAGGCCGCCGGGCGAGCCGAACGGGCCTTCGCCCCGCACGAGGCGGCCC
This sequence comes from Nocardiopsis lucentensis DSM 44048, assembly GCF_000341125.1. Taxonomy (GTDB): domain Bacteria; phylum Actinomycetota; class Actinomycetes; order Streptosporangiales; family Streptosporangiaceae; genus Nocardiopsis; species Nocardiopsis lucentensis. The sequence continues at coordinate 9,109 of NZ_ANBC01000414.1, forward strand.
GTCTGTGGCGGGGGGCGTTGACCGCCCACGACCGGGAGGCCGGTGCGGGCGCCGCGGAGGGCGGGGGCGACACGGAGGGCACGGGCGCCGCGGCCGGAAACGCCGTCCGGGAACGGCTCGACCTGGTCATGGGGCTGGTCCGCGCGCTCGCCTTCACGGGCGACCTGGAGAGCGCCCGCCGCCACCGGGGCGAGGCGGTCGCCATGGCGGAGGAACTCGGCGACCCCCTCCAGACCGCCGCGGTCCTCGGGGCGTTCGACGTCCCCGCGATCTGGACCGCCAACGACGACGAGGCCCTGTCCCAGCGGGTGGGGGCCGCGGCCGAGCGCACGCTCGCCGCCCTCCCGGAGCGGTTCCCGGCGCAGCGCTGCCGACTGCTCGCCACCGTCGCGATGGAACTGCGGGGCGTCCCGGGCGGGCGGGGCCGGTCGGCGGCCCACGCGGCCGAGACGATCGCCCGTGAACTGGACGATCCGGAGCTGCTCGCGTTCGCGCTCAACGCGCGGTTCATGCACGCCTTCGAGCGGCCGGGGTCGGCCGGGGCACGTGCCGACCTGGGAACGGAACTGGTCGGCCTCGCCCGGCGGCACTCCCTGGTCGGCTTCGAGGTGCTGGGCCGTCTGATCCTGCTCCAGGCGCACGCGGCGCTCGCGGATCTGGACACCGCCGACGGGCACGCCGCCGCGGCGGACCGGCTGGCCGAGGAGTACGGGATCCCGCTCGTGGGCGTGTTCACCGAGTGGTACGCCGCCCTGCGCCTCGCCGTGGCCGGGCGTGTCCGTGAGGCGGAGGCGGCGTACCGGTCCGCGTCCGGGGGGCTGCGACGGAGCGGCATGCGGGGGATGGAACGCGGGCTGTCGTCGTTCGCCCTCCTCTGCCTGCGGATCCAGAGCGGCGAGGGCGCCGGGGCCGCGCTCGCCGCCGGGGAGGCGGGCGCCGCCGGCACCGGGCCCTTGACGCCCTGGGTCCGGGCACTCGACCTGGCGAGCAGGGGTGAGCTCACCGCGGCGGCCGAGACGCTTCCGGCGGACTCGCCACCGGACCTGCTGCGGGAGGCCCGCACGGTCCTCGCCGCGCTGGTCGCGCTCCGGACGGGTGACCGTGCGGCGATGGAACGGGCTCACGCATCGTTGCTCCCCGCCGCCGGGGAACTCGCGGGTGCGCAGACCGGACTGCTCACGCTCGGTCCCGTGGCCGGGTATCTGGGCGCGTTGGCCGAGGCTCTGGGCAGGCCGGACGAGGCGGAGCGGCACCGACGGCGGGCGCTGGCGGTCGCCGAGCGCGCGGGCGCCCCGCACTGGGCGGCCGCCGCGCGCCGGGCGCTCGGGCTCAGTCCTTCCTGAACGACGGGGCCACGGCGGTCTCGAACCGGGTCAGCCAGGTCTCGGCGTCGCCCCCGACCCACGGGCACTCGCGCACGAAGTGCGCCCACTCCTGCTCCAGGGCGGGGAGTTCGCCGGACTCGCGCAGATACCGCTCGTCCACCTCCTCGGCGTTCACGCCCATCTCCTCCTCCATCACCGGTCCCAGGACCCTCATCAACAAGTCGCGGGACAGGGACGAGTTCTCGGCCAGGAGCACGGCGTCGTACAGGTCCTTGCCCTGGGGGTAGCCGTCCGTGTACAGCCACAGGACCTTCCACGCCAGGGAGAGTTCCGGGCTGGCCGCGAGGACCTCCGCCGACCCGACCCGTGCGTGGACGGGCGGCTCCGGCATCGGTTCGTGGAACACGATGTCGACCTGCACCGTGCCCTTGGGCAGGTGCTCCCACGACCACGGGACGACGATCCGGCGTCCCTCGGCGCGCTCATAGGTCCAGATGCTCTCCGTCCGCGCCTCGTCGGCGTGGAACCGGAGGCCGGGCAGGTTCGTGACGGCGCCGTCGAACGCGCCCGCCAGGTCGTCGAGCATCCGGGAGGCGTCCTCACCGACCGGTTCCATGTCCGCCGGGACGACGACGAAGTCCAGGTCGCGGGCGCGCCGGGCGGCGTCGCCGACCCACATGGGCATGAGCATGCTGCCGCGCAGGACCAGGTGGTCGCGCCACCGCGTGCCCGCGATCACGGCCAGCGCCTCCTCCATGGCGCATCGGTGGGTGTTCCACCAACGGGCGGCGAGCTCCGGGTCGTCGAACACCGGCTCGCCGGGCCGGTAGGCGTGCTGGTACTGCTTGAGCGCCGGGTCGAACACCTTTTCCTGGCTGGCGTGCGGTCCGGCGGTGTTCGGCAGGTAGGTGTCGGGGTAGCGATCCTGCGACCAGGCCCGGGGAGACGACCGGACGGAGGACCCGGCCCCGGCCGACACCGGGGCGGCGTCCATCCACCCGGCGTCCAGGTCGAGCGCGCTGTCGTACACGACGAATTCCCGCTCGATGCCGAGGACCCTGGTCTCCGGATCGGCGTCCTCGGGCCGCCACGCCCAGGCCAGGCCCTCCGCCCTCAGCGCCGTCTGGAGCTGGTCCAGGAGGGCCCTGGCTGTGGACAGCCCCACCCGTGAACAGCGCTGGGTGACGAACCGCTCCTGGTAGCCGTCCTCGCGGACCCGTCGGGCGTTTCGGGAGAACCGGGCGAGGTGCGGTTCGACGAGCCGCGAGAGCGCGTCGAGATCCGTGTCCGGGGCGAGCAGCAGCTTGATGTGGTGCTCGAAGTAGCAGTGGGCCGGGAGGGCCAGTGCCTCCTCGCGGTTCCTGGGGACGCCGACGTTGGACTGGGAGACCTCGATCTTGGCGCGGGTCACTCCGAATCCGCCCTCGGCCAGGCGGTCGGTCCACTTCTCGGCCACCGCGATCTCCCCACTGAGCGTGCCGTGGCCGTGGTAGGTGACCATGGGCTGGGAGGCGGAGGCGCCCCGGTCGAGCTCGATGTGGGTGAACTTCAGTCCGTTCTCCCGCGCCCACGCTGCCGCCTCGTCGACACGCGCCGGTGTGGGCGCGTCGAGCGTCAGGTGGGTCTCGAAGTCGCCGGGAAACTCCATGGGGCCTTCTTCTCCGGTTCTGCCGGTGATGGGTTCGCCACCCTGGGACGTGTCCGGTCGCGGTGTGGTTCCGGCGGACCGGTTCACCTCAGCGCGGGGCGATCCCGTTGTAGAGGACCCCCATCACGTCGGCGAGGTACACCTCGACGTCGGCGGGGTCGGCGTCCGCCTTGAACATGACGAAGCCGTGCAGGGTGGCGGACACGGTCATCGCGATGGTGAGGGGGTCCCCCTCGGCGATCTCCCCGGCGGCCTGGCCCTCCCTGATCGGACTCACCACCGAGTCGAGCATGCGCTCGACCGCCGCGGCGAGCTGTTCGGAGACGTCGGGGTCGTGCTTGCGCGTGTACATGAGGTCGAGCAGGGCGGGGTGCTCGACGGCGAAGTCCACGTAGGTCCGGGCCAGCCTGATGAGGTTCGCGAGGGTGTCGTCCCCGTCCTCGACCTTGGCCGTGCCCTCCATGCGCTCGGTGAGCCGCTCGAACCCGGTGAGCGCCAGGGCGTCGATCAGGGCCTGCTTGTCCCTGAAGTGGCGGCTGGGCGCGGCGTGGCTCACACCCGCCTCACGGGCGAGCTCGCGCAGGGACAGCGCGGCCGGTCCGCGCTCGGCGAGGGCGCGTTCGGCGTTGGCGAGGAGGACGGCGCGCAGGTCACCGTGGTGATAGGGGCGGTCAGGCATGGCTCCAGCATAGGTCGGGTGTTTCCGCTGCCAGCATTGTTGTCATTGACAACTTTAAGATGGCTCGCCTACGGTGGCGCGATGGACACGAAAGCGGTCACGATCCCCGACCTGAGCGGCCGTACGGCGGTCGTCACCGGAGCCAACAGCGGCCTGGGCCTGGAGACCACGCGCGTCCTCGCCCGCAAGGGTATGCGGGTGGTGATGGCGGTGCGCGACGAGGAGAAGGGTCGGACCGCCGCGAAGTCGGTCGACGGCACCACCGAGGTGCGTCCCCTCGACCTCGCCGACCTGGCGTCGGTGCGCGCGTTCGCGGAGGGGTGGGACGGGCCGATCCACCTGCTCGTCAACAACGCGGGCGTGATGGCCCTGCCCCGCTCGTACACGGCGGACGGGTTCGAGACGCAGTTCGGCGTCAACCACCTCGGCCACTTCGCCCTCACCAACCTGTTGTTGACCCACGTCACCGGTCGGGTGGTGACGGTCTCCTCCGGCCTGCACCGGGCGGTGCGCGGCATCGACTTCGACGACCCGAACCTGGACTCCGGTTACACGCCGGGCCGCGCCTACGCCCAGTCCAAGCTCGCCAACCTGCTGTTCACGCTGGAGCTGCAGCGACGACTGGAGGCGGCGGGGTCGCCGGTGCTCGCGACCGCCGCCCACCCCGGGTACGCGGCCACCAACCTCCAGAGTCACGCCGCCAACCCCCTCGCCCGGGCACTGATGGCCGTGGGGAACAGGCTGATCGCCCAGAGCGGGGCCGTCGGAGCGCTGCCCACGATCTACGCCGCCACCCAGGACGTGCCGGGGGCCGCGTTCGCCGGACCCACGAAGATGGGGGGAACACGCGGCGTCCCCGGCCTGTGCAGCCGGAGCGAGGCGGCGTGGGACTCGATCGCCGCGCGGCGGCTGTGGACGGTCTCCGAGGAGCTCACCGGGGTGGAGTTCCCCGACCTGGCGCGGACTGACTGAACCGATGCGCTGAACCGGTCCGCCGAACCGCCTCGCCCCCCGTCCGGCCGGAGAGCGCCGGACGGGGGGCGAGGCTGTGGTGCTCCGGGTCGGTCACGGGACGAGGGTCAGCTCGTCCACCGCGGCCTCCTCCACCCCCTCCCGGGAGACGGTGAACGGCAGGGTCTCGCCCGCCGCCCACGCCTCCATCTGGTCGTCGTAGTTGGGGTGGAAGGCGTGCCCGGAGTTGCCGGTCAGGTGGATCCAGGTGGAGGCGTCCCGGTCGGCGAGGTCCACGACCATGCGCATGGACGGCACGGCGACGATCTCATAGCCCTCGGTCGCGTTCCATCCGGTGGCGTTGACGATGCTGGACCCGCCCGAACTCTCCACCGGGCCGCGGTTGAGCAGCCACTCGACCGGACCGATCCCAGAGGTGCCGAAGGACTGATTGGTCGCGGTCAGGGTGTGCAGGTCGCCCCAGCGCCAGTCGGCGGGGTCCTCGCCCAGGCGCTCGGTCAGCTCCTCGGCCGCGGCGTCCATCGCGGCGGCCAGGACCTCGTCGCGGCCGTCGGCGGTCTCACCGTCCCACCAGGCGGACTCGGGGTCGGTGAGGAGCTCGTTGACCACGTACATGCCGCGCGAACTGCCGCTCATGGTGACGCCGTCGCCCAGCTCGTCGAAGAGCAGTGGCAGCAGGTGGCGCCAGAACGCCTGGTAGAAGGCGGCGCCCGCCGAGTCGGGGCCGGTGTGGCCGTCCCAGTTCCGCAGCAGGTCCTGAGCCTGGGCCGTGACACCGTCGACCTCGACCTCCAGCAGGTGGGGGAGGGTCCCGGCGGCGGCCAGGTGGTAGGAGTCCATGTGGATCGCGGACATGTCCTCCGAGGTCACCGGACCCTCAGTGATCGCCTGGTCGATCAGGTCGTTGATCCGCTGGCTCCGGTATCCGTAGTCCCAGTCGTCGGTCAGGTGGTGGGGGTACTCGGCGTCCACCAGGGACTGGTTGGCGGTCACGATCACCCCCGAGTCGGGGTTGTACACGCTGGGCAGCGCGTCGAAGGGCAGGTAGTCGCCCCAGTCGTAGGCGGAGTCCCAGCCGGGGACGGGCCAGCGGCCGTCGCCCTCGCCGCGCACGGGGACGCGGCCCGGAGCCTGGTAGCCGATGTTGCCCTCGGCGTCGGCGTAGACGAGGTTCTGCGCGGGGACGTCGAAGCGGCTGGCGGCGTCACGGAAGTCGTCCCAGTCGCGGGCGCGGTTGATGGCGAAGATGGACTCGACGGTGGTGCCGGGCTCCAGGGCGGTCCACCGGAGGGCTACGCCGTACTCGGAGCCGTCCGCGCCGTCGGGGGAGTCCGGCGCCTCATCGTCCGACTCCACGGGTTCGGCGACCTGCGGATTCTCGGTGACGGGGGCGAGGTGCGATCCGGCCTCGGCGTCGGAGATCAGCGGTCCGTGCCCGGTCAGGCGGACGGTGATGTCGACGTCCTCGCCGCCGGCGACGGCGATCGTCTCCTCGATGACCTCCAGGGGCACGCGCTCACCGTCCACGACGTAGTGGTCGCCGTCGATCCGCTCCACGTAGAGGTCCATGACGTCGGGGTTGAGGTTGGTCAGGCCCCAGGCGATGGACTCGTTCTGGCCGATGACCACGCCGGGCAGACCGGAGAAGCTGAACCCGGTGACGTCGTAGGGGCAGGCGTCGGTGATCTCGTCGCAGTGCAGTCCGATCTGGAACCAGGTGGAGGGCATCGACGCGCCCAGGTGGGGGTCGTTGGCCAGGAGCGGCAGGCCGGACTCGGTGTGCTCGCCGGAGACCACCCAGGAGTTGGAGCCCAGGTCGGGGCTGGTGGAGGGGCCGAGCAGGCCGGGGATCGCCTCGGAGATCCGGTCGAGGCCGTCGACGGCGGAGAGGGCGTCCTCGGGCAGGTCCGGGGGAGTGGTGTCCGGCGTCGCGTCGGGTGCGGCGGCGGTGTCGGTCGGGGCGGCGCCGGGGGCGCGGCGCTCGTCCGCCATCGGGGCGTCGGTCCCGGAGTCGGCCTCGGCGCCGTTGAGCTCGTCGGTCGCGGTGATCGGCGTGTGCTGATCGACGGGGTAGGCGGGGTAGAGCTCGTCGATCTGGTCGCGGGTGAGGCCGGAGGCGAGGAGGACGGCGCGCTCGGTCTCCTCGCGGAGGTTGCCGCCGAGGTCCCAGGCCATGGCCTTGAGCCAGGCGAGGCTGTCGGCGGGGGTCCAGGGCTCGATGGCGTAGTCGTCGGCGGTCACGGCGAGCAGACCGTGCTCCAGGCTGGCGGCGGTGCCCTCGTGCTCCTCGATCCAGGCGTTGACGCCCTCGGCGTAGGCGTCCAGGTGGCCCCGGGTCTGTTCGTCGAGCAGGTCGTACTCCTGCTCGGCGACGCGGCGCCAGCCCATGGTGCGCAGGTAGGCGTCGGTCTCGACCTGGTCGGGGCCGAACAGTTCGGCGGTCCGGCCGGCGGTGACGTGGCGGCGGAAGTCCATCTCCCAGAAGCGCTCCTGGGCGTGGGTGAACCCTTGGGCCATGAAGAGGTCGTGCGAGGTCTCGGCGTAGACGTGGGCGACGCCGTACTCGTCGCGCAGGACGGTGACGGAGGAGTCGAGTCCGGGGAGGGTGAGCTCGCCGGAGGTCTCCGGGAATGAGCGGCGCACGGCCCATATCCCCAGGAGTGTGGCTATCAGGGCCAGCGCCACCACGGCTGCGAGGGAGCCCAGAAGTACGCGAACGAGGACACGGCTGCGCAAGACACTCATGCGGGAACACTAGGGTGCGCGGCGTCACGTGATCCAGGCCTCTGGGGCGGTCGATCCAATTGTTACCTACGGGTAAACGCGGAGTGGTGGAGGTTTCCCACGTTCCGGAGTCGTCCGGCCCGCTCGCCCCGGCCTGTCGTCGCGCCGTGCCAGACTCCGTCGCGTGATCGGGGCCCCGGTTGGGGCGTCCCCGCGGAGAGCGGCCACCTTCCCCGCAGCGTCCCGGATCACGCCGCCGGGATCTTCGCCCGCGGCGCCTGAAAGCCCTGTGGTGTAGGGGATCGGGGTGGTCTAGGTTGGCCGCGAACGACGGCCGACGAACGAAGGACTCCATGACCACCCCCTCCTCGCCCCACCCCCTGGACACGTCGGTTCCGCACTCCGCGCGCGTGTGGAACTACTGGCTGGGCGGTAAGGACAACTACCCGGCCGACCGGGCCGTGGGCGACCAGATCCGTGACGCCAACCCGATGATCGCCGAGATCGCCGTCGCCCAGCGGGCGTTCCTCGTGCGCACGGTCCGCCACCTGGTCACCGAGGCCGGTGTCGACCAGTTCCTCGACGTGGGCACCGGGCTGCCCACCGCCAACAACACCCACGAGGTCGCCCAGGCGCACGACCCGGCGGCGCGGATCGTCTACGTCGACCACGACCCGCTCGTGCTCACGCACGCCCGCGCCCTGCTCACGGGCAGCCCGGAGGGCGCGACCGACTACGTCGACGCCGACCTGCACGAGCCCGAGCGAATTCTGCGGGAGGCCGCAAAGACGCTGGACCTGTCCCGTCCGATCGCGCTGTTGCTCCTGGGCGTCACCGCGCACGTGGTCGAGGACGAGGAGGCCTACGCCGTCGTCCGCCGACTCGTGGACGCCCTGCCCAGCGGCAGCTACCTGGTGCTGTGCGACGACACCAACGTCATCGCCCCCGCCGAGATGGACGAGATGATCCGGCAGTGGAACGAGGCCGGGGAGAACCCCCGGGTCAACCGCACGCCCGAGCGGATCGCCGGGTTCTTCGACGGCTTGGAGCTGCTGGAGCCGGGTGTGGTCTCGGTGACCGAGTGGCGCCCGGAACCGGCCGAGGTGGGCACGGTCCGGCCCTTGGACGACTTCGGCGGGGTCGCCCGCAAGGGGTAGGGCCGCGCTGGACGAGTCCCCCGTCGGCTCCCGCCGGATCGACCTGGTGACGCGCCGGGCCGAACTCGCCTGGCGGCGCGAGGTCGGAGCGCGGACGCCTCAGGCGGAGACGACGTCCGGACGGACGCCCCCCGTGGCCGTCGCGCGTGGTTCGCGGTGTCGGCAGCGGCGCTGGAAACGTTCGCGTTCCCCGGTTCTATTCCCGTCGCCGCCGTCGCGGCGCTCGTCGTGCGGGGGCTGGCATACGGCGGGGTGTCGGTGGGTTCACAGACCTGGACGCCGCAGCACGCGTCGGAGGTTCCCGAGGCCGCGACGGCGCTGCTGGCCCGCGCGTTCAACCCGGCCATCGCGTTGGGCGCGCTGCTGGGCGGCCGGGTGGCCGACGGGTTCAGGACATCGGATTCACGGAGGAACTGACATGGCACACACGCTGAGCAACCCCGAGGGCCTGCACGACCCGGTGTCGTTCGGGTACTCGCACCTGGCCGAGACCTCCGGAGAGCTGGTGGTCGTCGCGGGGCAGTACGCGTCCGACGCCAAGGGCGGGGTGGCGGTGGAGGACTTCGCCGGGCAGGTGGAGCTGGCCTTCGCCCACCTGGGCACGGCACTGGAGGCCGCGGGGCTGGGGTACAGGCACGTCGTCCGGTTGGGGACCTACGTCGTCGACCACGACCTGGGCAGGCTGGAGGTCCTCGGGGAGCGCGTGCACGCGATCTGGGGTGGGAAGCCGCCCGCGCAGACCCTGTTGGGGGTGGCGACGCTGGCGCTGCCGGGGATGCTGTTCGAGGTCGACGCGTTGGCCGTTCGGGATTGACCTGATGTTCGCTGTCCCGCTCGGGCGGTGGCCGTGACGGTCGCCGCCCGAGCGCTCACGGCGTCTAGCTGTTCGAGGAGCCGTTGGTGGCGAGGTAGACGCGGACCAGGCTGGCGAGTTCGTC
>NZ_ANBC01000415.1 GCF_000341125.1 Nocardiopsis lucentensis DSM 44048
ATGCGCGGCTGGGGGATGGTCGCCCGACGCTGGGGGCGCGGGTACATGTAGGGGCGGACGAGCGCGCCGCCGGTCTCGTCGGGGTCCGGGTTCGCGGGGAGCGGCTCGGGCTCGCCAGGGGAACCGGTCGGGAGTTCGCGTCGGTCCGGAGCGGGGCCGATCGCGGTTCGAGTCGGTGTGCCGGGCACGAACACGAAGGCCAGGGCGGTCGCCAGCGCGGTGGTGGCGAGGGCCCAGAGCTGGCCCGCGAGGGTTCGGTGCCGCCTGCGGTGGCGGCCGGTAGTGTGTGGCACGGTCATCCTCCTGCCGTGTTCAGGTGGTTGATCACGCCCCGGCTCGGTGGTCCTAAGCACCGATCGGGGCATCTGTGTTTTCGCGGCCTGGACGGGTGTCATTGGCCCCGTGGGGCTGCGCTTCCCGCCGTGGTCTCAGGTGTCCAGGTCGCGGTCGGGATCAATGAGCGCCCACACGGTCAGCGGTCCGCCCCGGAGGCCGGTCCACCACCACTTCTCCGCGAGCGCGGCGACCAGTCGGAGGCCGCGCCCAGAGGGCTGTGTTCCGTCGATGCGGTCGGTCAGGACGGGAACCGTGACCGGGCGCAGGGCCCGAGGACCGTCGTCGGTCACGGAGACCAGGACGACCCGACCGGGCAGCACCTCCACGGTGACCCTGACCCGTCCGCACCGGCCGCCCGAGGCGGTGTGCAGGACGGCGTTGGTCGCCAGCTCGCTGACGACCAGCTTGACCAGGGCGGTCGCTTCCTCGTCCAACCCGGTGGCCCCCGCACACCAGGTTCGGATCCGGCCGACCTGCTCTGGGGTCCCGTCGAAGTACGCGGCGGCCACCCCAGCCCGACGGCTCTTGACGCGGACCGGCAACCCACCCACCACCCGCCGGTCCTGGCTGTGGCCGCATCGCGGCCTCGGCACTTCGAATCCGGACATCTTGCTCTCCTTTTCCGCGATTCTCAGATCAGCGGTAGCGGTCGTTAGATTTGGTTTAAATGTCCGAATGATTGGCAATTGAGGTGAAGTGACTCAAGCGCTCAACTCTTCGGTCTGCATTAACTGTGCTCGCGACAGCGCTCGGATTTCCAGAAGTGCCATTGACTTCTCGATAACTCTCGCCGTTGCTGTCCGGGTGTGTCACACTGTTGGCAGAGAGTCGAATCTGCTTGATTCCGCTGGAGTTCTATGCCCAGGAAGCCCAACCCCTCCTATCGAAAGATCGCGACTGAGCTGCGGAAACTCCGGAAATCCAAGGGCTGGACCCAGGGGAGGCTCGCTGAGCAGTTGAGTTGCTCCACGTCCCTCATCTCCTACTGGGAACTGGCCATCTATGTGCCGCAGTTGAAGGAGTGCCAGTCGCTCGACCAGATATTCGGTACGTCCAGCTTCTTCGAACGTGCCTGGGGCAGGGTCAACAGTGAGAGTATCTACCCGGTAGGTACGCAGACCGCCGTCGATTTTGAGCGGTCAGCTGCGGACATTCGCGAGTACCACACGATCCTGGTTCCTGGCTTGGCGCAGACTCCCGGCTATGCCCGGGCCACATACCGTGCGATGCAGCCGTTCGCCACGGAGGAGACCTTGGACCGCCTGGTCGCATCCCGTGTGAAGCGCCACGAGATCCTGCGGGGAGTCGATCGGCCGCTACTGTGGATGGTGCTGGACGAGGGAGTGATCCGACGGGTTCTCGGTAGCCAGGCCACGATGAAGGAGCAGTTGGAACATCTGCTTGAGATGACGGAGTCGCGAACACTCCGGCTTCAGATCGTTCCTCGGCGTTGCAAACTTCCCCCAGGTATCTCAGGGCCCTTCAAGATCTACACCTTCCCCGATCGTCCGATGGTCGTGACGGCGGAGTACGTGGTCGATGACCTCGTCATCGATGACACTGAGCAGGTGCGCTACTGTGCGAATCTCTTCGGGGCGATCCAGTCGGAAGCGCTGTCGACAAGCGACAGCTATGAGCTGGTGCGGCGGGTACAGGGAGAGCTCGATGAGCAGTCGTGAGTGGCACAAGAGCAGCTACAGCAGCGGTGTGAACAACAACTGCGTGGAGGTCTCCGAAGGGCGGGCTGTGCTGGTGCGTGACACCCAGAACAGGGGCCTCGGTCACCTCAGCTACCCCAGTTCTGAGTGGTCCGGTCTCCTTGTTGCCCTGAAGGCGTCCTCAGGAAATCGCTGAGCCGCAGCCTGTGGTTGCCAAGAACCAGCCTGCGGTGTGCCCCCGTCCGCGCTGCACACAGGCACACCGCAGCGACGCTCGCTTCGTGTCGAAGCGTAGATCAGTGATGGTGGTCAGGTCGATGCCGTAGCGGGCGTAGACCTTGGTGGTGTTCTCCCCGGTCAGGTCGGATTCGGCGTAGCCGAGCAAAGCCGCGACGCGGACCACCTCGGCCCGGCTGTCGGCCTCGATCTCCAGGTAGGCGGGGATGCGCGGCCAGGTGTCGATCTCCAACTGAGCGCCGTCCAAGGTGAAGCTGTGCCTGCGGTTCTCCTGGTAGGCCCTGGGGCGGTAGCCGAGCTTGCCCAGCAAGGTGTTGGCGGTCTCGAAGTCACCGATCTCGGTCTCGGTTTCACGGGTGCCACCGATGGCGTCGGACTCGATCTCCTTGACCGTGAGCGTGACCCGGTCACCGGTGTCGCGCAGGCGCACCCAGCGTGAGGTGTCGGCGGGGTCGATGTCGTAGACGTAGCGGCGTTGGAGCACGTCGCCCAAGTCGGTCCCACCCTTGTCGAGGATGATCCGGGCCACCTGGTCGGGGTCGATGCCGAGGACCTTGGCCTCGTACTCGATCGTGCTCATGGAGTCGTTCCCCTTCTTCACGAGGTGTGTTCCCAAAAAACCAGAGGGATGCGGTAGGCGGCTTCCTGTGTACGGCACTCCCCGGTTCCCGAGGCTGTAGCGCGCAGCGGTGACCATGCCGTCGTGAATGCCTATCTGGAGGAGGGTCTGCCCGCCTTCCACGTCCACCGCCACGTGATGAGTTATCAGATCATGGCGCGGATGATGCGCTCTAATTCCGGCCGCAGGAAACGGAGGCTGGCCGATCTGGCCCACCGGATGGGAATCCTCTGACACAGGGCTATTAGTATCCGGGTATGGCCTCTGATCCCGCAGAATCTTTCGCCCGCCCCCGGGTTGCTGCTGGCGTCCTGTTCTTCGATCACCTCGGTCGGGTGATGATGGTGGTTCCCTCCTACAAGGACTACCTGGACATCCCCGGCGGCTACATCGAGCACGGGGAGACCCCGACCCAGGCCGCCGCCCGGGAGGTGAAGGAGGAACTGGGGATCACGCCGCCGATCGGACGGCTCCTGGTCGTCGACTGGGCGCCCAATGCCTCCGAGGGCGACAAGCAGCTGTTCGTCTTCGACGGGGGAGTGCTCGACCAAGGCTGGCTGAACCAGATCGTCCTGGACCCAGCCGAGCTAACCAGGTACGAGTTCCACGACGTGGACACGATCGGAGAGGCCACCATCCCCCGACTCGCACGCCGAATCACCCACGCTGTTCGGGCCCGTGCGGAGGGGACAACGGCCTACCCGGAGAACGGACAGGACGTCTCGTAGGTCGGCAACTCCCCATGCCCCCCGAGGATTAGCCCGGTGCGTGGGCCTTAACTGGCCATCCCACGAAGGAATCCCTGTGCCGGTACACCACTTTGACGTTGACCGACTCCAGAAGGTCGACGAGATCCTCGTGGGGCTTCGTGGGAAGGAGAATGGCGAGTGTGGGGTCGGCGGGCGTGACATGTCTCCGGTAGTCCATGAGCTGGCCGATCGCCATACGCACGGCTTCGCGGGAGCTATTTCCCTTCGCCTCGTAGAGCACGTGGGCGTGGGTGTCGTAGAGGTCGGTCAGGAGGGTCGAGGAGAGTCCAGCAGCCCTGATCTGGAACCGGCTGACCTCGTGTTCGTGCTCTTCAAGTAGCTTCCTGAAGTCTTCACACAGGGAGGCTTCGCGTCTGCTGACCTTGGTGCGGGGGATGGCTGACCGTGAGATCGGCTTTCCACTGTGAGACTCGGGTTCCACCATGACACTCGTCGTGATGTCAGCCGGTACCTGGGCACATTCAGTCTTGTCCGAGGGGGTGATGATGTCCTGAGGAAGCTGCGTCACATCTTCCACCGGGCGGAGGCGGAACACGATGACGCGCCGCAGGTCGCCCTTCAGGTTGGGAGCCTGGCGCACGACGTAGGGCTGATCGGCGTCCAGTTCGAACTTCCCGATGTATCGCTGGCGTTTGGCTTTTGATCCGGGCACCTTGCCATCGGCTTTGAAGACACGCAGGTCACGGTTGTCGTCAACATGCATCAAGACGGCACCGTTGCGCTGACCATGACGGCCGACAAACACCTGGTCACCTTCGCCATCTCCGGTGTACTCGAAGACTGGGCCGATGTGATCTTCGGTCGGGAGCCAGCCGTCGTAGTACCCCGACAGTTCGCCTCTCTCTGGGTTGCTGTAGAGGAGCACGTTGGCGCGGCCTGTTTCTTCTAGCACCTTGGTACATGGGTGAATCCCCATCCCTTGGCCGCCACCGAAGACGTCCTGCATTTCGCTACGTGTCGTGATGTGTCCAGGTTTGATGGGATCGTCGACCATGCGGTTAATGTACAGCTTTGTGGTATCGGTCGGCCGGTGAGAAAGGTCCTGGGGTTCGGTTCAGCGGAACGCGGCGGGCAGGGCCTCGGGTGTCAGGTTGCCGGGACCGCCGAGGGACCAGGCGGGGCACTGGCCGAGTGCCCTCAGAACTTGGGCAGGGCGCTCGTGGTGGGCGGCGTGGTGGTCGTCGATCAGGCGGTGCCAGACAGGCGAGTCGAAGGCCACTCCACGTTGGTGGCCAGGGCGGACACGTGCTTCCAGACCACCGGTCACCGCCGCACCCCCGCCTCCGCGGCCTCCCCCCGCAGCCGCGCCACGACCTCCGCCGCCGGGGCGTCGCTCGCGGACCGGAAGCCGTCGCCCGCCCACAGCGCCATCCCGCCGGTGTCGCCCGCGCTCGCCGCCGCCGCGCGCAGCGGCCTGGTCATGTGGTGGACCTCCGGGTAGGCGGTCGGCGCCTGCGCGTGCTCCCACATGAACCGGTTGGCCAGCCCCCGTGCCGGTCGCCCGGTGAACGCCCTGGTCAGCGCGGTCTCCGTGAACGCCGGGTCCACCAGTGCCGCCTTGTGCACGGGGTTCGCCCCGCTCTCCGGGCACCGCAGGAACGCCGTCCCCAACTGCACGGCCGTCGCCCCCAGCTCCAGCGCGCGGGCGGCGTCCCGGCCGTTCATCAGCCCTCCCGCCGCGATCACCGGCGCGTCCACCGCCGCCGCCACCTCGGGCAGCAGCGCGAACAGCGGCGACCCGCCCCCTCCGGCCGGGTCGAACACCGCGCGGTGCCCTCCGGCCTCCGAACCCTGCGCGCACACCCCGTCGGCGCCGCGCTCCACCGCGATCCGCGCCTCCTCGACGGTCGTCACCGTCACCACGGTCGCCGAACCCACCGCCCGCAGCCGGTCGAGGACCTCGGCCGACGGGCACCCGAAGGTGAAGCTCACGACCGGAACCGGGTCGGACACCAGCAGGTCGGTCTTGGCCGCCCACGCGTCGTCGTCCCGGACCGGCTCGCCCACCGTCGCGCCGTGCCGCCCGGCCTCCGGGCCCAGCTCCTCCCGGTAGGCCGCCAGGACCTCCGGCGCGGCGGGCGCTCCCGAGGGCACGAACACGTTGACCCCGAACGCCGTCGTCCCCGACGCCCGCACGGCCGCGATCCGCTCCGCCAGGGCGTCCGCCGACAGGTACCCCGCGGCCAGCGACCCGAGCCCGCCCGCCCCGGACACCGCCGCGACCAGGTCGGGGGTGGACGCCCCGCCCGCCATCGGCGCCTGGACGATCCACCGTTCCCGCAGCAGCTCCGCCAACCGCATGAGTCCCCCGCCTTCCCCTCGCGTCGAACGGAACGGACGCTAACAGGAGCGGTCGCGGCGGCGGGTCACCGACCCGGCGTCACGCGTCGGGCACCGTCCCGAACAGCGGTAGCAGCACCGTGTCCACGATCTCCTCGATCATCGCGTCGCCGATCGGCTCGTGGTGGAAGATGAAGTGGTTGCGCACCAGCGCCTGCCCCACGTCCAGCCGCATCGGCGTGACGGCGCGCGCGTCGATCTCCCCGCGCTCCACCGCCCGCCGGGTCGCCTCCGCCATCATCCGGCGGCCCATCCCCTGCGAGTGCGACCGCAGCCGCGCCGCGCGCTCCGGATCGGGCAGGATCTCGGTCATCAGTCCCCGCAGCCCCTTGCCCGCCGGACCCGCCAGGGTGCGCGCGGTCCGCCGCAACACGGCCAGCAGGTCCCCGCGCAGCCCACCGGTGTCCGGCAGCTCGCCGGGCGTCGGGACGATCGCGTACACCGCGTCCATCACCAGCTCGGCCCGGGTCGGCCACCGCCGGTACAGCGACGCCTTGCTCGCCCGCGCGCGCTCGGCGACCCCCTCCATCGTCAACGCCGCGTAGCCGTGTTCCTCCAGCTCCTCGACGGTCGCCGCGAGGATCGCGGACACGAGCGCCTCGCCCCGGCGGCGGGGGCGTTTGCGGTGGTCGGTGGTCTCGGGATCGGCGGCCATGTTCCGCATCCTACGAAGCCCGGACGACCCGGCCGGTCGTCCCGTCGACGGTGACCCGTTCACCCTCGGTGAGGACGGTCGTGCCCGTGCCCGACCCCATCACCGCCGGGATGCCGTACTCGCGGGCGACGATCGCGGCGTGCGACGCGGCCGCGCCCGTGTCGACCACCACCGCGACCGCCCGCTGGAACAGCGGGGTCCACGACGGGTTGGTGTAGGGGCACACCAGCACGTCGCCGCTCTCCAACCGGTGGAAGTCGTCGGGACCGCGCACCACCCGGACCGGGCCCGTGGCCGTCCCCGCGCTGGCCGGGGTCCCCGACACCAGCGCGTCGCTCCGTTCCTTGGCGGGGAACACCCGCGCCGGGTCGATCATCCGGACCCCGGTCAGTTCGGCGCGTTTGGCGGCCCGGACGCGGACCAGGGAGCGCAGCCGGTCGGCCTGGTCGTCGGGGATGTCCTCGACGTCGCCGACCTCCAGGACCTCCTCCATGCGCAGGTGGAACACGTCGAAGGGCTCGTCCACGACCCCCGCCGTCCGCAGCCGCGCGCCGATCTCCAACAGCGCCCGCCGCAGGGCCGGGAGCCCCGCGGTGAAGTAGAAGTGCGAGTCCTCCCGGAACGCCAGGCCGTTCTGCGCGGCCCGCACCCACCGGGTCACCCGCGCCCGGGCCCGCCCGCCCCGCAGCAGCGGGTGCTCCAGCAGAGCGGCCAGCGCCCCCTCGGACCGGGACCCGGGGTCGTCCCCGCGCTCCTCACCGACCAGCACCCGGACCAGGCCGACCACGTTCTCCGGCGACTCGGCGAGGGTGGGCGGGCTGACCAGCAGCGGCGTGGTGGTCTCGCGGCGGCCGAACTCGCGCTGGAAGGCGTCGAGGTCCTTCGCGAACGCCCTGAGCGACCCCTGTCCCGACCGCAGCTCCCGAACCACGTGTTCCGGGTCGGCGGACGCGAAGAGCGCGCGCAGCTCGGGTGTGGCGCGGACCGTGTCCGCCAGGTCCTGGAGCGCCCGGTTGGCGTCCTCGGTCCGCGTCCGGGCCCCGCCCAGCAGGTCGCCGAGCAGGGAACGCCGACCGAGCAGGGTCGTGGCCGCGGCCAGCCGCGCCACCGACGCCCCGGTGCTCGGCAGGTAGTCCAGGCGCAGGTCGCGGCAGTAGTCCATGAGCGCGAGCACGCGGTCGGGCACCCGGACCAGCTCCGTCCACGGCAGCGTCGCCGGGTCGAGCGCGTCCAGTTCGTCGGCGCGGCGCAGGAACTCGGCCAGCCGCGGGTCCTCCCGCCAGGTGTGGATGTCCATCGTCCGGGCCTTGCGCGCCAGCCGGAAGGGCGTGGCCAGGGCGCGGAGCGTCGGACGGGGCGCCCGCGGGGTGAGCTGGGTGACCACCCCGTCCTCCTCGACGAACACGTCCTCGAAGCCCCCGGTGATCCCGTACGCCTCGATGATCTCCTGCATCATGTGCGCGGGTCCGCGGCCGAGCCAGGTGCTCACGTCCATCGGGTAGGGCCGCACGGGGAGGTACTCGGTCAGGATCGAGCCGAGCAGCCGCTGACGCCGGTTGAGCGGTCCGGTCTCCGGGGGCAGGGCGGTCATCGGCCGGGACTGGACGATGTACGCGCGTCCACCGGACAGGCTCCACTCGATGTCCTGGGGGCGGCCGAAGTGCCCGGCGATCGTCCGCGCGTGCGCCACCAGGACGGAGAGCTGGCCGTCGGTCAGCAGCCGTCCGGCCCCTCCACCCCCGGCGCCCTCCGGGCCGTCGCCGTTCCCGGCGTCCCGCCGGTCCTCGCCGTCGCGCTCCTCCCGCACGACCCCGCCCCCGGCCTCGGAGCGGATCACCACCTCGCCCCGGCCCGGGGTCCACTCCAGGAGACGGCCCCCGTGGTCGAGCACGTAGTGGTCGGGTGTGACCAGTCCGGACACCACGGCCTCCCCGAGCCCGGCGCCGGCGTCGACGATGACGCGGTCGCGCTTCCCGCTCACCGGGTCGGCGGTGAACATGACCCCGGCGACGTCGGAGTCGACCATCCGCTGCACGACCACCGCGATCCGCACCTCCGAGGCGGCCACCGACCGCTCCGCGCGGTAGGACACCGCCCGGTCGGTCCACAGCGACGCCCAGCACCGGCGGACCGCGTCCACCACGGCGTCGGCGCCGACCACGTTGAGGTAGGTGTCCTGCTGCCCGGCGAACGTGGCGCCGGGCAGGTCCTCGGCGGTGGCACTGGAGCGGACCGCGACCGGGACGTCCTCGCCGAGGGCGGCGTAGGCGTCGGTGATCGCCGTGCGCAGACCCTCGGGGACGGGCGCGGACTCCAGGTCGGCGCGGAGCGCGGCGGGGTCGGGGACGCCGTTCGAGCCCCGGGGGGTGAGCCGCTCCTCCAGTCCGATCCCGGCGGCGACCTCCGCGTAGGCGTCGGTGGTGACCACGAACCCGGGCGGCACCGGCAGCCCGGCCCGCAGGAGTTCACCGAGGTTGGCGCTCTTCCCGCCGACGGCCGCGAGGTCGTCGGCGCCGAAGGCGTCCAGGGGAGCGACGGAGCGTGTGTGGGTCATCTGGGAGTCTCCCTGTCTGGATCCGCGTGCGCCGTGGTGCGCAGGGGGAGGTGGGGAAAGGCGAGGGTGAGGAGGAACGCCAGGCCCATGAGCGGTGCCATGGCCAGGAGGGCCGACGGCACGGCGGCGCCGAACGCGTCCTCCACGAGTGTCCGGACCGGTTCGGGGAGCGCGGCGATGGCCTCGGGGGTGAGCGACCGGGGGTCGCCGACACCGGAGGGGACGCGGTCGCCGAACGCCCGCGTGACCAGGGCGCCCACCGCAGCGACGCCCGCGCTGGCGCCCACCTGGCGCAGGAAGAGGACCGACGAGGTGGCGGCGCCGAGGTCGGCGTGGCCGACGGCGTTCTGGGCGGCGAGCATGACCACCTGCATCACCATCCCGATTCCGAGCCCGAGGAGGACGAGGAGCCCCGCGAGCGCCGCCGTGTCCAGCTCCGGTCCGAACACCCCGATCAGCGTGAGCCCGGCCGTCGCGACGGCGGTCCCCGCGATCGGGTAGCCCCGGTAGCGGCCGGTGCGGGTGATCAGCCGACCCGACACCACCGTCGTGACGAGCGTCCCGGCCATGAGCGCGGTCACCAGCAGGCCCGCCCGTGTGGCGCTCATACCCAGGGCGATCTGCGCGAACGCGGGCACGTAGGTGAGCACGCCGAAGAGGCTGAACCCCACCAGGAAGCCGACCACCACGGGTAGGGCGAACGCCCGGTCACGCAGGAGGCGCGGCGGGAGGACGGGGTCGCGGACCACGCGCGCGGTGACCGCCCACAGGGTGAACGCGGTGGCGGTGCCCGCGACCAGGGCGGGGAGGGCCCACGCGGGGTAGCCGCCGGGCCGGGCGAGGGCGTCGCAGAGGAGGACGGTCCCCACCACGGTGGCGCTCAGGGCGGCGGCGCCCGCGTAGTCGACCGGGGGGCGCTCCGTGGGGCGGGGGAGTCGGAGGGTGAGACTGAGGACGACCAGCGCGGCGAGGCCGAGCGGCGGGTGGATCGCGAAGATCCAGCGCCACGACAGGTGGTCGACCAGCAGGCCGCCGACCAGCGGGCCGCCGACCGCCGCCAGGACGTACACCGCGCCGAACAGGCCCAGGTAGCGGCCGCGTTCGCGCGGGCTGACGATCTCCCCGACGATCGCCTGCGCCCCGATCATCAGCCCGCCGCCGCCCAGGCCCTGCACCACCCGGGCGGTGAGGAACACGCCGAGGGTGTCGGCCGTGGCCGCGAGCAGGGCCCCGGCCGAGAACAGGACGACGGCCGCCCGGATGAGCGGCGCCCGGCCGTAGCGGTCGCCCAGGCGGCCGAAGACCGGCATCACGGCGGTGGCCGCGACCAGGTAGGCGGTCACGATGGCGGGCATCTGGTCGAGACCGCCGAGGTCGCCCGCGATCTCGGGGAGCGCGGGGGCCATGGAGGTCTGGTCCAGTGCCGCGAGCAGCATCGCCATCAGCAGCCCGGGGAGTGCCAGGGCCACGGAGGTCGGGCGTCGTGGCACGGTCTTCGCCTCCTTGCCATCTTTAGGAAACGGCTCGTTCTCTATCGAGACTAGCTCTAGCTCTTAGGAAACGCAACGTTTCTTGTGGGTGCATCGGGAGGAACGATGGCGGAAACGCGAACGGCGCCGCTCCCGTGGGAGAGCGGCGCCGTGGTGTGGCGGACGCGGTGGGTGTGACCGGCTCGGGTCCACGTCCCGGAGGGGCTCGGCGTCGGCGGCACGTCACCAGATGACCACACCACCGCCCAGCGCTCGAGCGCGCCCGGCGGCGTCCTCGATGTGCGCCGACCGCACGGAGAACTGCTCCCGGTGTTCCCCGACCGTCCGCTCCGGGCGCGTGCCCGCGGCGATCCTCCCGAGGTTCTCGCGGAGGAGGGCGCACTCGCGGAGGAAGGCCGGAACCTGGTCGGGTTCGACCCACAGGCCGGCGTCGGCCAGGGCGGGGAGGAACCGGGCCCCCAGCGAACGGACCACCTCCGAGCCCCATACGGCGGTGCGCCACCTCTCGAATCCGGCCAGGTCGGAGTATCCCTCCGGAACGTCCAGCACCCGCCTGTCACCGTTCGGCCCGAGGGCGAGGACATCCACCGGCAAACTCATGGACGCAGTAGACCACGGCCTCCGTGAGACGGTCCACCGGATGCGGCGCGTGCCCGCCCGCGGGGCCGGCCCCGCCCCCCGCGCGCGCCCCGCCGGGGCCGTTCCCGCCACGCCGCCGACCCGCGTGTACGCTCGGCCCGACACCGCATCAGTCCAGGAGGAACCCACCATGACCGCGACCGCCGTCGTCACCGGAGCAAGCAGCGGGATCGGCGCGGCCACCGCACGCGGGCTCGCCGCCGAGGGCTACGACGTGGTCCTCGTCGCCCGTCGCGCCGACCGGATCGAGGCCCTGGCCGAGGAACTGACCAAGGCCGGGCACAGCGCCCGCGCCCAGGTCCTGGACGTCACCGACCGCGCCGCCGTCGACGCCTTCGCCGAAGCCCTGCCCGCCTGCTCGGTCCTGGTCAACAACGCGGGCGGCGCGATCGGGACCGAGACCGTCGCCACCGCCGACCCCGCGGACTGGCGCACCATGTACGAGGTGAACGTCCTCGGCGTGCTCAACATGACCCAGGCCCTGCTGCCCAAGCTCGTGGCCGGCGGGGACGGGACCGTCCTGGTGGTCTCCTCCGTCGCCGGGCACGTGGTCTACGAGGGCGGCGGCGGTTACGTGGCGGCCAAGCACGGCGCGCACACGCTCGCGGCCACGCTGCGGCTCGAACTCGTCGGCCAGCCCGTGCGCGTCCTGGAGGTCGCCCCGGGCATGGTCAAGACCGAGGAGTTCACCCTCAACCGCCTGCGCGGGAACGCCGAGGCGGCCGAGGCGGTCTACGCCGGGGTGCCCGACCCGCTGTCGGCCGAGGACGTCGCGGACACCATCGTCTGGGCGGTCACCCGGCCGCCGCACGTCAACATCGACCTGCTGGTGGTGCGCCCCCGCGCGCAGGCCGCCCAGCACCGCGTCCACCGGGTCAAGGAGTAACCGGACCGGGACGGGCGGCCGGGACCGACCGGCGCGGGGCGGGGCGGCGGAACTCGGCTTGACCTTGACGCCACGTCAACTCCTAGCGTCGGCGGCATGAGCGAGAACACCACTCCCGAGATCGACCGCACCATCTACCCCATGCCGATGTTCGCCACCCTCCAGGTGGCGGATCTGGCGACGGCCGAGGCGTTCTACCACGCCGTCGGCTTCGTCTCCCTGGCCACCATCCCGGGTCCGGACGGGACCCCCGCGGTGGTGCACCTGCGCCGGAGTCGGTACCAGGACCTCCTGATCGTGCCCGGCGAACCGGAGCGCGGCGGCACCACCGTGAGCTTCAACGCCGCCGGACAGGACCTCGCGGAGCTGGCCGAGGAGATCCGCGCCGCGGCCCCGGAGGGCGCACGGGTCGAGGGGCCCGAGGACACCGCCTGGTTCACCACCGACCTGACCGTCGACGACCCCGACGGCAACCGGCTGATCCTCACCGCGCCCCGCGAGGCGGAGATGGAGCGCGCCAAGGAGTGGGCGAGGACCTTCGAGGGCGACTACGTCGTGGAGGGGTAGCCTCCGACGACGGCC
>NZ_ANBC01000416.1 GCF_000341125.1 Nocardiopsis lucentensis DSM 44048
GCACCGTCCCGGCCGGAGCCGACCTACCCTTGGCCCCATGGAGTGGACCATCCACCAGGTCGCGGTGAGCGCGGGAGTCACCAGCCGGACCCTGCGCCACTACGACGCGATCGGGCTCCTGCGCCCCTCCCGGGTCGGCGACAACGGTTACCGGTACTACGACGCTGACGCCGTCGCCCGCCTCCAACGCGTCCTCCTGCTGCGCGACCTCGGCCTGAGCCTTTCCGTCATCGCGGACGTCCTGGACCGCGAGGAGGACGAGGAGGGGGCCCTGGCCGAGCACATCGCGCTCCTGGAAGCCGAGCGCGACCGTCTCGACCGGCGGATCAGTGCCGTCCGGTACACGCTCGACGCGCGTCGCTCGGGGCGGGACCCCTCGATGGGGATGATGTTGGAGGGCTTCAACGACCCCTACGAGGACGAGGTCGTCGCCCGGTGGGGAGAGGAGGCCTTCCGGAAGAGCAACGCCTGGTGGCGCGGGAAGACCACCAAGCAGCGGATCGAGTGGAAGCGCGAGACCGACGTCCTCGTCGCCGCGTGGACGGCGGCCTGGCGGGACGGCGCGGACCCGGCCTCGGACCGTGCTCGGGAGCTGGCGGTCCGGCACGTGGAGTGGCTCCGGCGCATCCCCGGGACCCCGGTGGCCGAGGGCGACCGCGAGCGCTCCGTCGAACTCCTGCGCTGCCTGGGCGACATGTACGCCGAGGACCCCGGCTTCGCCGACACCTACGGCGGTCCGGGCGGCGCCGCGTTCGTGCGCGACGCCCTCCGCGCCCACGCCGAGCGCTCCGTGTGACCCGCCGCCTCCCGTGCCGCGGCGCCGCCCGCCGTACGCCTTTCCACTCCGCGAGGGCCGTGATACGTGTGATGGGTTCCACACGGGCGGATTCCGCGCGGATCCCGCGTCCCGGCCCCCGCCCGTGTCCCGGCACGGCAAGGAGCCCGGATTGAGTTCTCGCGTTCCCCAGAGCAGCTACTCCTCAGGCACCTCCGACATCCCGCTCCTCGGCGACACCATCGGCGCGAACCTCGCCCGCACCGTCGCCGCCCACCCGGACCGCGAGGCCCTGGTCGACCGCGCGGGCGGGGTGCGGCTCACCTACCGCGAGTTCGACGCGGTCGTCGACCGGGTCGCCCTCGGGCTGCTCGACCTCGGCGTCGCCAAGGGCGACCGGGTCGGCGTGTGGTCCCCCAACCGCGCCGAGTGGGTCTACACGCAGTACGCGACCGCCCGGATCGGCGCGGTCATGGTCAACGTCAACCCCGCCTACCGGACCCACGAACTGGAGTACGTGCTGGGCCAGGCGGGCATCTCCGTCCTGGTGGCGGCGCCGTCGTTCAAGACCTCCGACTACGCGGCGATGATCGACGAGGTCCGGGGGCGCTGCCCCGACCTGCGCGAGGTCGTGCTGTTCGACACCCCGGCCTGGTCGGCCCTGCTCGCGGCGGGCGAGGCGGGGGACCGGTCGCGGCTGGCGGAGATCGAGGCGGGGCTGTCGCCGGACGACCCCATCAACATCCAGTACACCTCGGGCACCACCGGATTCCCCAAGGGCGCCACGCTCTCCCACCACAACATCCTCAACAACGGATTCTTCGTGGGGGAGTTGTGCGGATACACGCACGTCGACCGGATCTGCGTTCCGGTTCCCTTCTACCACTGCTTCGGCATGGTGATGGGGAATCTGGCCGCCACCAGCCACGGCGCGTGCGTGGTCCTCCCCGGTCCCGGGTTCGACCCCGCGGCGACCCTCGACGCCGTCCAGGCCGAACACTGCACCTCCCTGTACGGGGTGCCCGCGATGTTCATCGCCGAACTGGCCCTGCCGGACTTCGACGACTACGACCTCTCCACGCTGCGCACCGGGATCATGGCGGGCTCACCTTGTCCCGTCGAGGTGATGCGCCAGGTCATGGGCAGAATGGGCATGCGCGAGGTGTCCATCTGCTACGGAATGACCGAGACGTCCCCCGTGTCCACCCAGACCCGCCGCGACGACACGGTGGAGCGCCGTGTCTCCACGGTGGGCCGGGTGGGTCCGCACCTGGAGGTCAAGGTGATCGACCCGGACACCGGGACCACCGTCCCGCGCGGGACCCCCGGCGAGCTGTGTACCCGGGGCTACTCGGTCATGCTCGGCTACTGGGACATGCCCGACCGCACGGCGGAGGCGATCGACGCGGGCCGCTGGATGCGCACCGGCGACCTCGCGGTCATGGACGACGAGGGCTACGTCAGCATCACCGGCCGGATCAAGGACATGGTGATCCGCGGCGGGGAGAACGTCTATCCGCGTGAGGTCGAGGAGCTGCTGTACACCCACCCCGACATCCTGGACGCGCAGGTCATCGGCGTCCCGGACGAGAAGTACGGGGAGGAGCTCATGGCGTGGGTGCGCATGCGCGAGGGCGCCGAGCCCATCGGCGCCGACGGGCTCCGCGCCTTCTGCGAGGGGCGGATCGCCCACTTCAAGATCCCGCGCTACGTCCACGTCGTCGACGAGTTCCCGATGACGGTCACCGGCAAGGTCCGCAAGGTGGAGATGCGCGAGCGGGCGATCCGGCTGCTGGGCTGAGACCGTTCCCGGCCACGTGCCGAAACGCACGGGACGGGGCCCGCCCTCCGCGGTGACACGCCGTTCGGAGGGCGGGCCCCGGGTTCCCGCACGGGGTCCGGGGCGGGGTCCGGGCCCCGGACGCGACGCGGACTCAGGCCCCGGACGGAGCCGTGTCCATGTCGGAGGCCAGCAGCTCCGCCAGTCCGTCCAGGGCCTGGTCGGCGGTGTCGGCGTCGTCGCAGGCCAGGGTCACGGTCTCGTTGTGCCCCGCGCCCATGGACATGACCGCCAGGACGCTGCGCGCGTCCACCGGGTCGTGCCCTTCGCGGGCGATGGTGACGGGCAGGCCCGTCTCGTTGACGGCCTGCACGAAGAGGGCCGCGGGCCGGGCGTGCAGTCCGAGGTGGGATCCGACGGTCACGGTGCGCTGGGGCATGTCAGTCCTTCTCTGCTCGAGGGCGGCGGGGCGGATCACAGGTCGTCGATCCGCCACCGCGGGTCGGGGTCGGCCACGACCGTGGCCTCGTGCGCGGCCACGTCGTTCGGCGTGGGGATGGTCGTACCGGGCAGGGAGACGGCGGCCGTCCCCCAGGACACGGCGCGGCCCAGCCCCTTGTCGGGGAGGCCGTCCTCGCTGAGGTAGCCCGCGAGGGCGCAGTCGCCCGCACCCACAGTGCTGCGGGTGCGTACCCGGGGACCGCGCGCCCACCAGGTTCGCTCGGCGTCCACGAGTATGGCCCCATGGCCGCCCAATGTCACGAGGGCCAGCTCGTTGCCCCAGGAGAGGACCTCGCGGGCGGCTCCCACGACCGCCTCGACGGTGGGCAGGTCTTGTCCGGTCAGCTCGGCGAGCTCCTCGCGGTTGGGCTTGAGCAGGGTCACCCTGCCCGCGTGGGCCGCCTTGGCGAGCGGTTCCCCCGAGGTGTCCAGGGCGAGCGGGACCCCGTAGGCCGAGGCGAGTTCCGCGACGCGGACGTACAGGTCGCTGGGTACCCCCGAGGGGAGACTGCCGCACGCCACGATCCAGTCCGGGTCCAGAGCCAGTTCCTGCTCCAGGACGTCGAGGAGGGCGTCGGTCTCGGCGGCCGACAGGACCGGGCCGGGGGCGTTGAGCTTGGTGGTGGTGCCGTCGGCCTCGGTGACCGCGATGTTGGCGCGTGTCTCGCCCCCGATGGGCACGGCGACCTGCGGGAGGTCGTCGAGGAGGGCGGTGAGCTCGGCGCCGCCGCCTCCGCCGACGGGGAGGACGGCCCGGGCCGGGACACCCGCACCGAGCAGCGCCCGCGCGACGTTGACGCCCTTGCCTCCCGGCTGCGCGTGGGTGGCGCTCACCCGCAGGACCTCGCCGCGAACGAGGCCGTCCACCTCCAGGGTGTGGTCCACGCTCGGGTTGGGCGTGAGGGTCAGGATCATGGCTCTCTCCGACGTGTCTGCGCCCGTCCCGGTGCGGCTTGTGGGTATGGCTTTGATTATGTGTGTTTGGTTGCGTGTGTCAAGGGTGTTGTCACGCGGGGTTCATCGTCGCGGTGGGCGGGATTTCCCGGACGTGGGCGGTTCGATGCCCTGGATCGTGCCTGGTGGGAGGCGTGTGTTCGGTGGCGTGGGGGATTGTGGCGCACAGGGTGCCGGTCGATGGGGACTGTTGGGGTATTGGGTCGTGATGCCTCTTGTGTGTCCTGGGCAACACAGCTAAACTCACAGAAAACCACGCCGAAACACAGGTGATCCAACATGTACGCGGAAGAGCGCCAGAGGGTGATCCTCGAACGCGCCCGGCGGGACGGCCGGGTCGACGTGACGGGGCTCGCCTCGGAGTTCGACGTCACGTACGAGACCGTCCGTCGCGACCTCACGGCGCTCGAACGCCACGGGGTCCTGCGCAGGGTCCACGGCGGCGCGATCCCCGTCGAGCGTCTGGGCTTCGAGCCCACGCTCAACATGCGTGATTCCGTGCTCACCGAGGAGAAGGAACGGATCGCCAAGGCCGCACTGGCCGAGCTTCCGGCCGAGGGCGCCATCCTGCTCGACGCCGGGTCCACCACCGGGCGCATGGCCGAACAGCTGCCACGCGACCGTGAGTTCACCGTGGTCACCAACTCCCTCTCCATCGCCCTCACGCTCACGCCGCGGACCAACATCAACCTGATGCTGCTCGGCGGCCGCCTGAGGGCCCGCACGCAGGCCACCGTCGACTCCTGGGCCCTGCGCTCGCTGGCCGAGTCCTTCGTCGACGTGGCGTTCATGGCCACCAACGGAATCTCCGTCGAACGCGGGCTCACCACGCCCGACACGGCGGAGGCGGAGGTCAAGAGGAGCATGATCGCGTCGTCACGGCGCGCCGTCCTCCTCGCGGACCACACCAAGGTCGGCAACGACCACTTCGCCCGGTTCGCGGGCGTCGAGGACCTCGACCGGATCATCACCGACACCGGTCTCGTCGAGGGTCTGGCGGAGGAGCTGGAAGCCGCCGGTCCTCCGGTCCTCACGGTCTGAACCCGACCATCCACAGATTCGACCCGGCACGCGTATCGCGCCGGCCACCTCCCAGGAGGTTCCCCCATGTCAGACCAGCAGACCACGACGAGCATGGCGTCAGTGCGCTCCGGCGTCCAGCGGTTCGGCGGATTCCTGTCGAGCATGGTGATGCCCAACATCGGCGCCTTCATCGCCTGGGGCCTGCTCACGGCTATGTTCATCGAAACCGGCTGGTTGCCCAACGAGAGCCTCGCCGAGCTCGTCGGGCCGATGATCACGTATCTCCTCCCCCTGCTGATCGCCTACACCGGCGGACACCTGGTGTACGACAGGCGGGGAGGCGTGGTCGGAGCGGTCGCCGCCACGGGTGTCATCGTGGCCGTGGACATGCCGATGTTCCTCGGAGCCATGGTCATGGGGCCGCTCGCGGCCTACCTGATGAAGAAGTTCGACGGCCTCGTCCAGCCCCGCATTCCCACGGGCTTCGAGATGCTCGTCAACAACTTCAGCGCCGGAATCCTGGCGGGGCTGCTGGCGGGCGCGGGGATCTACGCGGTCGGGCCCGTGATCGGCGCCGTCACCCGGGCGCTCGGGGCGGGGGTGCAGTTCCTGATCGACATGAGCCTGCTCCCGCTGGTGTCGATCATCGTCGAGCCCGCCAAGGTCCTCTTCCTCAACAACGCCCTCAACCACGGCGTC
The DNA here is from genome assembly GCF_000341125.1 of Nocardiopsis lucentensis DSM 44048. Lineage (GTDB taxonomy): Bacteria > Actinomycetota > Actinomycetes > Streptosporangiales > Streptosporangiaceae > Nocardiopsis > Nocardiopsis lucentensis. The sequence continues at coordinate 5,733 of NZ_ANBC01000416.1, forward strand.
CTGGCGCCGCTGGGCGTCGCCCGCGTGGCCGAGCAGGGCAAGGCCATCGAGTTCCTCATCGAGACCAACCCCGGTCCGGGCCTCGGTATCCTCCTGGCCTGCATGTTCTTCGGCCCGAAGATCAGCCGCGCCACCGCCCCCGGCGCCATCCTCATCCACTTCTTCGGCGGGATCCACGAGATCTACTTCCCGTACATCCTCGCCCAGCCCAAGCTCATCCTCGCCGTGATCGGCGGCGGCATGTCCGGCCTGGCGACCTTCATGGTCCTGGACGCGGGGCTGCTCGCCACTCCCTCGCCCGGCAGCATCATCGCGCTCATGGCCGTCACGCCCCGCGGTGACCACCCCGCCGTCCTGGCGGGGGTCGCGGTCGCCACCGTCGTCTCCTTCGCCATCGCCTCCGCCCTGCTCGGCTTCGGCCGGGCCGAGCGCAAGGCGGAGAGGGCGCGGGAGGCGGAGAACGCGGAGTCGTCGGCGGCCTAGGGGAAACAGAACAAGGAGAGGACATCATGAGCAGCATCGAAGGCTCGGACATCAAGAAGGTCATCGTCGCCTGCGACGCCGGGATGGGGAGCAGCGTGCTGCTCACGTCCCAGCTCCAGCGCACGCTCAAGGCCTACGGCGTGACCGTCGCGCACTCGCCGGTGGACCGGGTCCCCGCTGACGCCGACCTGGTCCTGTGCCACACCGGACTGGCCGACCGCGCCCGCGCCCGGGTGCCCGACAAGGTCGTCATCGCCTTCCAGATGTACCTGGGGGACCCGGTGTTCGCCCGCGTCGAGCAGGCGATTCGGGACGGTGGGACCCTTGCCGACTGAACTGACCCTGACCACCGACGCGGTACGGCTGGGCCGCACCGCCTCCGACCGGGCCGACGCCGTCGACCAGTGCGGGGCCCTGCTGGTCGAGCTGGGCGCGGTCGAACCGGGCTACGTGTCCGCCATGCACGAGCGCGAGGCCTCGATCTCCACCTTCGTGGGTGAGGGCATCGCCATCCCGCACGGCACCGACGCCTCCCGGGCCCTGGTCAAGGAGACCAGGCTGGCCTTCCTCCAGTTCCCCGACGGGGTCGACTGGGGCGGGCCCACCGCCTACGTCGCCATCGGCATCGCCGCCTCCGGGGACGAGCACCTGGGCGTGCTCTCCTCCCTGGCGTCGGTCCTCACCGATCCGGAACGAGCCGCCCGGCTCCGTTCGGCCGCCGACCCGTCCGACGTGCTCGCGCTGTTGAGCCCGCGGCGGGACGGCTGAGGCCGGGAGCCCGACCCGACCGGGGCGGACCGCCGAAGCCGGTCCGCCCCGACACCGCGCGCCGCCGTCCTCGGCGCGCGGCCGAGAACCATCAGAAAGGTCCCCACATGCTCGTCGCCCGCTTCTACGCCCCCGGTGACATCCGCCTGGAGCAGGCCCCCGAACCGACCGCCGGGCCCGGCCAGCTCAAGATCGCCGTCGCCAACTGCTCCACCTGCGGCACGGACGTGAAGATCTCGCGCCACGGCCACCACCACATCGACCCGCCCCGCGTGATCGGCCATGAGATCAGCGGCCGGATCACCGAGGTCGGTGAAGGCGTCACCGGCTGGTCCGAGCAGGACCGGGTCCAGGTCATCGCGGCCATCCCCTGCGGTGAGTGCCACGAGTGCTCCTCCGGTCGGATGCCCGTGTGCTCCCGCCAGCAGTCGATGGGCTACCACTACGACGGCGGTTTCGCCGAGTACATGATCATCCCCGAGGCCGTGCTGGCCGTCGACGGCGTCAACCGCGTTCCGGACAACGTGAGCATGGCTGAGGCGTCCGTGGCCGAGCCGCTGGCCTGTGTGCTCAACGGGCAGGAGATCGCGGGGGTCGGCGAGGGGGACACGGTCGTCGTCATGGGCGCCGGTCCGATCGGCTGCCTGCACGTCCGCCTGGCCCGGGCCAGGGGCGCCGCCAAGGTCTTCCTGGTGGACATCAACCGGGGACGCCTCGACATGTCCGCGGACATCGTCCGGCCGGACGCCGCCATCTGCGGGGAGGAGACCGACGCCGTCGCCGAGGTCCTCCGCCTGACCGAGGGCCGGGGCGCCGACGTCGTCATCACTGCCGCCGCCTCCGGTCGCGCCCAGGAGGACGGCCTGCGCATGGTCGCGCGCGGCGGTCGGATCAGCTTCTTCGGCGGGCTGCCCAAGGACGATCCGATCATCCGGCTGGACTCCAACCTCGTGCACTACCGGGAGATCTCGATCTTCGGCGCGAACGGCTCCAGCCCCGACCACAACCGTCGCGCCCTGGAGCTGATCTCGACCGGAGCCGTGCCGGTCAGCGACCTCATCACCGAGCGGATGGGCCTGTCCGACGTGCACAAGGCCATCGAGACGGTGGCGTCGGGCACCGCGGTCAAGGTGACCATCGAGCCTTGACCCCGAGGAGGACACGATCCCTGGTCCAGACCACTGGTGTTCCGCCGCCTTTCACGATTGGCTGTGTACGAGGCATTCGCACACACCCGTCGGTTCCGAGAGGGGGCCGGGGTGAGCCGAGTACGAGCAAGGACCCGATCCAGGAGCGATGATGCCGAAGACCGGCCACCCGAGCCCAGACACACCGACCCCTGAGGAAGCGGTCCGTGCGGGGGCCGACGCGGGGGAGGACACGGTGGAGGAGACCGCCACCGTGGTGGACGCCGTTCCCGCGCACACCCCCCGCCTGGCGGG
>NZ_ANBC01000417.1 GCF_000341125.1 Nocardiopsis lucentensis DSM 44048
GAGGGCGTGGCCCGGTGGCTCGACGCCCGCGCCGCCGGACTGACCGGTGACGGGGCGGCCGTACTCACCGCGCAGGCCCTCATGGCCCGCGACCCTGAGCTCGCCCGCCGGATCGGGGAGCGCGCGGAGGCGGGGGAGGCCGCCGCGTGGGCGGTCCACTCGGCCGTCGGCGCCTACCAGGAACTGCTGCTCGCGGCCGGGGGCTATCTGGCCGAGCGCGCCGCCGACCTCGCCGACATCCGTGACCGCGCCGTCGCGCTCCTGCTCGACGAGCCGATGCCGGGCCTTCCCGACCCGGGCCACGACCACGTCCTGGTCGCCGACGACCTCGCGCCGGCCGACACCGTGCAGCTCGACACCGACCGTGTGCTGGCGATCGTCACCCGGCAGGGCGGCCCCACCAGCCACACGGTGATCCTGGCCCGCGCGCTCGGCATCCCCGCCGTCGTGGGGTGCGCGGACGCCGACACCCTCCGGGACGGGACCGCGGTGGCCGTGGACGGGGACGCGGGCACCGTCGACGTCGAGCCCGACGCGGAGTCCGTCGAGCGGATCCGCGGCCGGGACGAGCGGCGCCGCGCCCTGCTCGCCGAGTCCTCCGGACCCGGTCGCACCCGTGACGGCTCCTCCGTGGCCCTGCTGCTCAACGTGGGCGAGGGCGACCCGGAGGACGCGGCCGCGCACGACAGCGAGGGTGTGGGGCTGCTGCGGACCGAGTTCCTGTTCCTGGACCGGTCCGAGCCGCCGACGGTGGACGAGCAGACCGCCGTGTACACACGTTTGCTCAAGGCCTTCTCCGGCCGCGCGGTCACCGTCCGCACCCTGGACGCGGGGTCCGACAAGCCGCTGCCGTTCGTCGGGACCGGCCCCGAGGACAACCCCGCCCTGGGCGTGCGCGGCTACCGGACCGCGCGCGACCAGCCGGGTCTGCTGACCGACCAGCTGACGGCGATCGCCGCCGCCGTGCGGGCGACCGGCACGCACACGCGCGTCATGGCGCCCATGGTGTCCACCCCCGACGAGGCAGCGGAGTTCGCGGCGCTGGCCAGGGGGGCGGGGCTGGAGGAGGTGGGCGTCATGGTCGAGGTCCCCGCCGCCGCGCTGCTGGCCGACCGGATCCTGGAGCACGTCGACTTCGTGTCGATCGGCACCAACGACCTCGCCCAGTACACGATGGCCACCGACCGCACCCTGGGCTCGCTGCCCGACCTGCTCGACCCCTGGCAGCCCGCCCTGGTGTCCCTGGTGGCGGCCGTGGGCCGGTCGGGGGAGCGGCTGGACCGGTCGGTCGGGGTGTGCGGTGAGGCCGCCGCCGACCCGCTGCTGGCCCTGGTGCTGGTGGGGTCGGGGGTGAGCAGTCTGTCCATGTCGGCCCCCGCGCTGCCCGCCGTCCGCCACGCGCTCGCCCACCACACGCGCGAGGAGTGCCGCCGCCTGGCCGACCTGGCCCTGGCCGCGTCGAGCGCCGGGCACGCCCGGGAGGAGGTACGGGCCGCCGCGAACCCGGAGGTCGACCTCTGGTGACCGCTTCCCCCTGACCCGCCGCGCCCGCCCCCGGTCCTCAGGCTCCGGGAGCGGGCGCGGTGTGTGTCAGGCACCCGCCGTCCCCCAGTCGCCGCCGACGGCCCCGGGCACGAGGTCGAGCCGTTCCCGCGCGGCCCTGAGCAGGTCGTCGGCGTCGGTGGAGCCGGACGCGCTCCAGGACTCGCGGGCCGTGCCGACCACGGAGAGGAAGACGGCGGTCAGGACGTCGGGGCGCGGGTCGGTGGCGCGGTCGACCCCGGCGCGCTCGGCGACGACCTCCGAGATCCGCTCCTGGTGGCGTCGGCAGGAGCCCGTCATCGCGGCGACCACCGCGGGGTCGTCCTTCAGGACGGTGGCGGCGCGGCTCAGGAAGTCGCGCGTCTGGGGGTCGACGCTGTTCCAGTGGTCCTGGATGGCGTTGCGCAGCGCGGTCAGCGGGGGTTCGTCGGCCGGGCGGGCGCGCAGGGCCGAAAGGAAGAGTTCGTCGATGCCCGCCAGGGCCTCCAGGAGGAGCTCCTCCTTGGTGGCGAAGTAGCGGAAGAGGGTCCGCTGGGAGACGCCGACGCTGGCGGCGATCTGTTCTGTCGTCGTTCCGTGGTACCCCTGTTCGAGGAACAGACGGAGTCCCGACTCGATCAGGTTCTGGCGCAGTCGCGCCTTCTTGCGCTCGCGCAGTCCCACGCCTTCGGCCCCGGCCGTGTCCGTCACCGGTCCTCCCGCCATCGGTCACCCCTCCTCTCCTGGACGTTCTGCCGACGGAATATTACGTCAGTCACAGTCAAAAATCACTTGCTGCAAACTGTCAGCCGCTGACATAGTCTAGCCCAGCGGATTCGAGACTGGGGGAAGTCATGACACTCGGGGATGCCCTGCCCATGTCCAGGGCGGAGCGGCTGCGGCGAAGTCCGTGGTCGACACTGGTCGCCATCGCCTTCGGCGTGATGATGGTGGCGCTGGACGGAACGATCGTGGCCGTGGCCAACCCGGCGATCGGGGAGAGCCTGGGGGCCTCCCTCGCCGAACTCCAGTGGGTGACCCACGGGTACCTGCTCGGCCTGGCGGTCTTCCTCATCACCGCGGGCAAGCTCGGCGACCGCTTCGGGTACCGGCGCACCTACCTGGTCGGCGTGATCGGCTTCGTGCTGTCCTCGGTGGCGATCGGGCTGTCCGTCGGGGTGGTCATGCTCATCGCCTTCCGCATGCTCCAGGGGATCTTCGGGGCGCTGCTGCTGCCCGCCACCATGGGACTGCTGCGCGCCACCTTCCCGCCGGACAAGCTCGGCCGGGCGTTCGGCGTCTTCGGCAGCCTCATCGGCGCCGCGA
>NZ_ANBC01000418.1 GCF_000341125.1 Nocardiopsis lucentensis DSM 44048
GGCGGTGTTCTTCATCAACCTCCCGGTCGGCGTGGTGACCGTCGTCCTGGCGCTGTGGCTGCTCGGCCCGAACCAGGCCACCGACCCGGGCGCCCGCATGGACCTCCCGGGCATCGCGCTGCTCAGCGTGGCGATGTTCGCGCTGGTCTGGGCTCTGGTGGAGGCGCCGACCGCCGGGTGGACCGCCCCGGTCACCCTGGGATCGCTCGCCGTCGCCCTCGTCGTGGGCGCGGCCTTCGTGCTCTGGGAGCGGCGGCCCCGGGACCCGCTCATCCCCCTGGGGCTCTTCGCGAACCCGTCGATCGCCATCGGCGCGGTGCTCACGGCGTGCATGGCGGTCAGCCTCATGGGCGGGCTGTTCTTCGTGACCTTCTACCTCCAGGGCGTGCGCGGGATGTCCCCGGCCGAGACCGGGCTCCAGCTGTTGCCGATGACCGCGACCATGGGCCTGACCTCGCCGATCGCCGGCCGGGTGCTGGACCGGGTGGGCGCCCGCGCTCCGACGACGGCCGGCCTGCTGATGTCGGCGCTCGGGATGTTCATGCTGTCCCGCCTGGACGGGGAGACCGGGGTCCCCTACATCTCCGTCGCGTTCGTCCTGGTCGGCATGGGGCTGAGCCTGGTCATGACCGGCGCCACGGCCGCGATCCTCGGCAACGCGCCGCTGCGCTTCGCGGGGGTGGCCTCGGCCGTGCAGCAGGCGGCCATGCAGCTGGGCGGCTCGCTGGGCACGGCGGCGCTGGGCGCGGTGATGTCGCTGAGCATCATGGCGACCCTGCCCGGCCACTTCGCCGCCGCCGGGCTGGCCGAACCGGCCGCGGGTGAGCTGACGGACATGCAGAGCGCCGTCGCCCAGGGCGGGTCCGTCATGCCGGAGGGGGCCTCCGCCGAGACCGTGCGAGCGGTCACCGAGGCCAGCAACCTGGCCTTCCTGGACGGGCTGCACCTGGCGTTCGGGATCGCCGCGGCGCTCATGCTGGCGTCGGCCGTGCTGTCGCTGTTCATGCGCGCGGGCCACCCGGCCGGTGAGGGCGAGGCCGAGGAGGCCGCGCCGGCCGTCCACGTGTAGGAGATCCGTTCCGGGCCCACCGGGTGCGCGACCGCGAGGTCGGCGACCGGTGGGCCCTCGTCGTCGTCCCGGCGCGGTGTGACTTGCGGGACCGTCGCGCGGCATGGTTGATTGGTCACATGACCAATTTAGTCGAGCGACCAAATTCCACTCGTGGGCGGCGCCGACGCGAGGAACTCGTCGAAGCCGGGCTCGCCCTGCTCGCCGAGGGCGGCTGGCCTGCCGTCACCACCCGCGCCGTGGCCGAGCGCGGCGGCGCCAACCAGGGGCTCATCCACTACCACTTCGGCGGCCTGCCCGCCCTGCGTCTGGAGATCGCGCGGCGGGCGGGCGACGCGGTGATGATGCCCGTCGTCGAGGCGCTGCTGGCCGCACCGGACGCGGGGTCCGCGCTCGACGCGATGCGGGGCGTGGTGCCCCGGGTCGGGGGCGACGAGAAGGTCGTGCGGCTGTCGGTGGAGCTCATCGTGGGGGCGATACGCCAGCCGGAGCTCGGCGACGCGCTGCGGGCGGGGCTGCGGGAGGCGCGCGGCCAGATCGCCGACTGGCTCGGGACGCTGAACCCCCACTGGTCCGCTGAGCGAAGGACGGGGACGGCGACGCTGGTGACGGCGTTGCTGGACGGGATGGTGCTGCACCACCTGCTGGACGCGGAGCTGTCCGTCGAGTCCGCGCTGGCGGCGCTGGGCGAGCTGATCGGGGCCGACTCATGAGGGTCTTGATCTCCGGCGGCGGGATCGCCGGTCTCACCCTCGCCTACTGGCTGCACCACTGGGGCCATACCCCCGTCGTGGTCGAGCGTGCGCCGCACGGACGGCTCGGCGGTTACGGCATCGACTTCTTCGGCACCGGTTACGACGTGGCCGCGCGCATGGGCATCGCCGATCGGCTCGCGGAGCGCCAGCTCCCGGCCGAGAGCATCTGCCACGTGGACGGGACGGGACGGGTCACGGCCCGGCTCGAGCGGCGACTGCTGGAGAAGGTGATCCGCGGACCGTATCTCGCCCTGATGCACACCACGCTGGAAGAGGCGTTGGGCGGGGCCGTGCGGGACAGGGTCGAGATCCGGTACGGACACCGCGTCGCCGCCGCCGAGCAGCGGGCCGACGGCGTCGACGTCACCTTCGCCGACGGCGGTCACGAGAGCTTCGACCTGCTCGTCGGCGCGGACGGGGTGCACTCGGCGACCCGTGAGCTCGCCTTCGGGCCGGAAGAACGGTTCGCGCGGCACCTGGGCTACGCGATGGCCTGCTATCCCGTGCCGGACACCTACGGGCTCGGTCCCCGGCGCGTCCACTACAACGAGCCCGGCCGCCAGACGGTCCTGTACCCCACCGGCGGGCCCGGCGAGCTGATCGCGCTCTTCCTCTACCGCACGGCCGAACGGTCCGTCCCGCCGCGAACCGAGCGGCGCGACGCACTGCGCGGCGCCTTCTCCGACACGGGCTGGCTCACACCCCGGCTGCTCGCCGAGGCACCGCGAGACGACCTGTTCATGGACGGCCTCACCCAGATCGCCATGCCGTCCTGGCACACCGGCCGCATCGCCCTGGTCGGCGACGCCTGCGGAGCGATGACCCTGACCTCCGCGCAGGGCGCGTCCATGGCCATGGCCGGCGGCTACCTGCTGGCCCGGGCACTGCACCGGCACGACGACCACCGGGCCGCCTTCCACACGTACGAAGCGCGGTTGCGCCCCGTCGTGCGGCAGCGCCAGCGGCGCGCCCGCGCCCTCGCCCGTTCCCTCGTCCCGGCGACCGGTGTCGGCCTCGTCGCCCAGAGCGCCGTCACCCGGCTCATCCTGCGCGACGCCTTCACCGGCCTGCTGCGCCGCGGTTACGGCGACACCACCAGCGTCCTCACCCACGCCTGAAAGGCACCGCCATGGAGATCACCCAGCGCCCAGCGCCGCCGACCGGCATCCGCCGCCTGCTGTTCCGGGCCCCCATCCACCTCTACCGCATGCGCCTGGGCTGGCTCTTCGGCGGCCGGTTCCTCCTGCTGAACCACACCGGCCGCGTGTCGGGCAAGCGGCGCCAGGTCGTCATCGAGGTCGTCGAACACGACCGGACGGACGACAGCTACGTGGTCTGCTCCGGGTTCGGCCCGAAGGCCGCCTGGTACCAGAACCTCCTGGCCACACCCGAGAGCAGCATCCGGGTCGGGCTGCGCACCGTCCCCGTCACCGCCCACCCCCTCGGCACGGAGGAGGGCGGCGACTTCATGGCCCGCTACGCGCCCCGCCACCCCAAGGCGGCGCGCAGACTCGTGCGCTTCATGGGCTTCTCCGTCGACGGTTCCCAGGAGGACTACCGCGCGGTCGGGCGGCATCTGCCCTTCGTCCGTCTCCGCCCCCGCCCGTCATGAGGGGTCGCCGTATGACTGCCACACCCGTGTCCAGGGGCGCGGTCCCGCCCACCGCCGTCAGCCCCGGGCGTCGCGGGCGATGCGGTAGAGCACGTTCGGCCGCAGGGGACCCTCGGGCGCGGCGGGGTCGGCGTTCATCGCCGCCCAGGGGTCGAGATCGGACTCCCGCCACGGACGAAGGGTGAGGCGGTCGGTGCGCGGTTCGGTCATGGGACCCAGCCAACGCGGATCCGCGCCCCGGGGCAACCGCCCCTCCCCTCGGGAACGGCCTCAGCCGATCCGGGTCATGGAGGACTCGTAACCGCCGCCGCCCGGGTAGGTCCACGGACCGCTCACGGTGTCACCGTCCGGCGAGAACGTCCCCTCGTAGAACGCGGGCGATCCCTTCTCCCCCGCCCAGATGATGAGCGTGTCACCCTCCAGTTCGTAGACGTAGTCGAAGGTGTTGCCCTGGGCGTCGTAGAACCGCGACCGGATGTCGGCGCTCGGCTCCTCGGCGCCGAACGGCCTCTCCCGGCCGATGACCTCCATGCCGGTGATCTCCTGCCCGTGCTGGACCAGCCTGACGTCCTGGACGAGGAAGTGCCGCCCCGGCATCCACCGGAAGGTGACGGTCCCCTCCGCGCCTCCGCCGACCTTCCAGGTGCCCACCAGGCGGTCCAGGGCGCTCAGGGCGGGGTCGGGGGTCGCGGTCCTCGTGTACTCGGTCATGGCGGTCGCCTTTCCTGGGTTCCCGGCGGCGGTTCGCTGCCGCCGCCCTGTCACCCGTATGACCGCCGCGCTCCGGAAAAGGAATCGGTCCCGCGTGGGAAATCCCCGGACCGGGGCGTGTCTCGCGGAACACGTCCTACGGCTCACGGGTCAACGGCAGCCCGAACGCGGGCAGGATCTCGGGGCCGAACGTGGTGATCTCCGCGATGCGGCCGTCCTCGATCCGCAGGACGTCCAGATTGACCGCCGTGTACGCGTCCTCTCCCGGGGCACGCACGTAGTTGACGGCGGCCGGTCGGCGGTTGGCGGCCACCGGCACCGAGATCCACGAACCCCATGCCTCGTCACCGGTGAGGACCGGACGCCACATGTCGAGGATCGCCGCGCGGCCGTCGTAGACCAGCGACGCGGGCGGCATGGTCTGGCGCGCGTCCTCGCGCAGCAGGGCGGCCAACCCCTCCAGATCGGCGTTCTGGGACGCCGCCACGAAGCGGCGAAGGACGGCGCGTTCCTCCTCGCTGGGCGCCGTGGCCGGACCCCACTCCGCCCGGCGCGGCGGTAGGACGTCCCGCAGGGTGGCCCGGGCCCGCTGGAGCGCGCTCTTGACGGAGGGAACGGTCATCTCCAGCGCGCTCGCGGTGTGGTCGGCGGTCCACCCGACGACGTCACGCAGGATGAGCACGGCGCGCTGGCGCGGCGGCAGGTGCTGGAGGGTGGCGAGGAAGGCGAGTTCGACGGTCTCGCGCGCGACCGCCCGCGCCTCCGGCCCCTCCTCCTCCGGCGCGGCGCGGTCCAGGAGTTCGTCCGGGTAGGGCTGGAGCCAGGTGACCTCGGTGAACGGCGAGGCGCCGGGCGCCGTGGCGTTCGGATCCCGACGCGGACCGCGCCGGGCCAGGGCGTCCAGGCAGACGTTGGTCGCGATCCGGTACAGCCAGGCGCGGAACGTGGAGCGCCCCTCGAAGCTGGCGCGGTTGCGCCAGGCCCGCAGCAGGGCCTCCTGCACCATGTCCTCGGCCTCGGTGAAGGAGCCCGTCATGCGGTAGCAGTGCACGCGCAGCTCGTGGCGGTGGCGTTCGGCGTGCTCGGCGAAGACGGCCTCGTCGTCGGTCACGCTGGTGTCCGGCACGTTCGGCCGCCCTCCTCTGGGAGCCCCCCACGGAGGGCTCCCACGCGTTCGTCGTCGGATCAGGTGGTGTAGTCGGCGTTGATCCGGATGTAGCCCTCGGTCAGGTCGCAGCCGTACACGGTGAAGGCGCCGTCGGCGATCCCCAGGTCCACGGAGATCACCACCTCGTCGCCCTTCATGTGCTCGGCGGCGCGGGCCAGGACCTCGTCGGTGGCCTCGGCCGGGAACGTCTCCACGTCCCCGAAGAGGATCCGCACGCGGTCCGGCTCGACGTCGGTCTCGTCCTCGCACTTGCCGATCGCCATCGCCACCCGGCCCCAGTTCGGGTCCGCGCCGTGCACGGCCGTCTTCACCAGCGGCGAGTTCACGACCGTCTTGCCGATCCGCTTGGCCTGGGCGTCGTCGCGCGCACCGGTCACCCGCACCTCGACCAGCTTGCTGGCGCCCTCGCCGTCGGAGGCGATCATCCGCACCAGCTCGAGTGCCACCCCGTACAGCGCCTCCTCGAACTCCGCCGTGTCCACCGGACCGGCGAGCCCGTTGGCGAAGATCGCCGCCGAGTCGCTGGTGGAGGTGTCCGTGTCGATGCTCAGGGCGTTGAACGTGCGGTCCACGACCCGGCGGAACACCGCGTCCAGCACCGGCTGGTCGAGGTCGGCGTCGGTGAAGAACCAGGCCAGCATGGTCGCCATGTTGGGCTCGATCATGCCGACGCCCTTGGCGATGCCGGTCACCGTGGCCGACCCCGCCCGGGCCGAGGCCGTCTTGGGGTGGGTGTCGGTGGTCATCATCGCCGCCGCCGCACGGTCCAGATCGGCCGGGGGGAACTCGGCGGGCAGCGCGTCCAGGTGCGCCCGGACCTTGTCCATCGGGTACGGCTTGCCGATCACTCCCGTGGAGGCGATGAGGATCTCCTCGGGCTCCACCCCCGCCGCGCGCGCCACGCGCTCTCGCACCTCGCGGGCGTTGGCCTCGCCCGTCATGGTGGCCACGTTGGCGTTGCGCGCGATGACCGTGACACCGCGCGCTCGGCCGTCCGCCGCCGCCTGACGGCTGATCACCACGCTCGACCCGGCGAACCGGGACTTGGTGAACACGGCCGACACGTGTGCGGGAACCTCGGACACCACGGCGAAGAAGTCGTCCTTGGGGTCCTTGATCCCGATGTTGCCCGCGACGCCGCGGAATCCGGCGGGTACGGGGGTCTGGCTGCTCATCGTCCTCCTCCGAGCTCGATGGGCGACACCTTACTTCCTGCTCTGACCAGCAGGCATTACGGGCGTGGCCGATGAGGGTTTCGTACCGTGCGTGACCAGCGCGGGTGTGACAACGAGTGAGTAACGGGGTATCCGCCGAGAGGGTGACCACCACGGGGGAGGCGTGTCGTGCGTGACGGTGACTGGCTCACGGAGACCGGGGGGCGGATCCGCGGAGTCCTGAAGGTGATGGTGGACGCCGGGTGGATGCCCGGCGGCGCCGCGGTCATCGGGACCGGCGGGATGTGGGAGTTCGTCGCGGTCGGGAGAGTGGACGGGGAGGCGGAGACCGCCCCGGACGTGTTCTACGACGTCGCGAGCCTGACCAAGGTCATGGCCACCTGGCCGCTCGTGGGCCGGGCCGTCGGCGAGGGGGTTCTCGACCTGGACGCCCCGATGTCCGAATACCTGTCCGCCGACGGCCTCCCGGGCGCCGGCGTGACCATCCGCGAGATCCTCACCCACACGAGCGGACTCAACCCGGTGACCTGGCTGGAGCGCTACGTGGGCACCGACCAGGACCTGGCCGAGGCGATCCTGGCCGACCCCTTGGAGGACCGCGGCCACCACCGGTACGTCGACCGCGGCTTCATCCTGCTCGGGCTGCTCCTGGAACGCCGGTACGGGGCCCGCCTGGACCGACTGGCCGACGACCTGTGGGACGAACTGGGGATGCGCTCCACGACCTTCGGCCCGCTGGCGCGTTCTCCCTCCGTGGCACCGACCGAGCGCCGTCTGGCCGGCGCCGCTCCCGGGTGGGGGGTGGTCCACGACGAGGCGGCGGCGCTCATGGGCGGCGTGGCGGGGCACGCCGGGGTGTTCACCACCGCCATCGACCTGGGCGCCTTCGCCCGCGAGCTGCTCCGGATCGGTGAGGGCTGCGGCGGTCCGGTCCCGTCGCCGTTCGCGCGGGAGAGCTGGCAGCCGCACGTGGACGCGGGCCACCGCCTCGGGCGGGGACTGGGATGGCTGGTCACCCCGGAAGGGGTCGTCTACCACAACGGGTACACCGGGACCAGCCTGTTCATGCACCCCGCCAGCGGCCGCTACGTCGGCGTGCTCACCAACGCCGTGCACTACGGCCGGGAGCGGACGGGGCTGGGGGAGTTGCGTTCGGCGGCGCGGGCCGCGCTCACGCCCCAGGCCCACGGATCGACGCCGTGAGGTCGGCGATGAGGTCGCTCAGCCCGGCGGGGCCGGGAACGACGAGGTCCGCGGCTTCGGCCACGGCGGTGACCTCCTCGGAGGAGGAGCACACGGTCAGCCCGGCGACGCCGTGCGCGCGCAGGTCGGCCACGGCGTCGAAGGCGGGCAGGTCGCCGAGGTCGTCGCCCGCGTAGAGGACCGTGCGCGCGTCCGACGTCCGCACCAGCTCGGTCAGTGCCGCACCCTTGTCCACACCCTGTGGACGGAGCTCGACCACCATTCGCCCGGGCTCCACCCGTAGCTCGGCCCGCTCGGCCAGCGCCTTCAGGGACGGGGTCAACAGGGCGAGCGCGCCGTCGGGGTCGGCGGTGCGGCGGGTGTGCACGGCCAGAGAACGGCCCTTGTCCTCGATCCACGTGCCCTCCGGCGCGCCGACGCGGTCGATCAGGCCGGGGAGCTCACGTCGGACCAGGTCCACGCCGGGCGGAGGGTCGGCGGCCAGAACGCGCCCGTCGGCCCAGCGCTCGGCCCCGTAGTGGCCGAGGACGGTGATGCCGGGAACCCGGTCGAGCCCACCCAGGCGCACGGCGGTGGCGGCGGGGCGGCCGGTGACCACGGCGACGGAGCCGATGAGTCCGGCCAGTTCGGCGAGGCGGTCCACGACACCGGGGAAGGGCGCGGATGTGCGCGGGTCGTCGACGATGGGAGCCAGGGTTCCGTCGAAGTCGAAGGCGGCCAGGGCCTTGGCGGGCCCGGCCAGGAGGGAGTCGAGCGCGGCGCGTCCGGCGTCCGTACTCGGTCGGGGCAGGGACATGCGCGTGCCTTTCGGGTCGCGGCGGTCGGAGCCGTCCGGGCGGTCAGGGTACCGGTCCGCCCTCGATCGACGCCTCCGGCGCGGTGTCCCCTTCCGGGGGGCGGTGCCGCAAGGGGGTGGCCCGTGCGACCCGCCCGGGGCTCCTACTCGGTCGAGGAGGGGTCATCCGCGGCGGAGGGTGGGCCGGGGCGACCGGTGCGTTCGGGCGGGGTCAGAGCCGTATTCCGAGTTGGCGTGCGTTGCGTTGGCGCCGTCTGTCGGCACGCAGCCGACGCAGGCGTTTGACGGTCATGGGGTCGAAGGCGAGTGCCTCGGGCCGCTCCACCAGCCCGTTGAGCAGTTGGTAGTAGCGGGTCGCGGAGAACCCGAACTCGTCACGGATCGCCTGTTCCTTGGAGCCCTCGAACTTCCACCACTGGCGTTCGAAGGCGAGGATGCGTTGTTCGCGTTCGGCGAGGGCCGACTGACCGTCCTCGGTTGGACCGATATTCGGCATGGGACACCCCCTGGACGGGAAATTGGATGGTCCGGATCGGCGCGACTCATGCTAGCGACTCGACATGCCGGATGAGGAGCGCGGACGTGAGGACTGGCACGGGGGATACAGTTGCGTTTCCTCACCGTCCGGCCACTTGTACACGCCGGAATCCTGTGCTCGTGACAGAATTGCGGTGGTCCGGGGGAGGGCCGTGAAACGCTGGCCGCAACGTTCGAGGGAGCCCGTCGTGCTCGGGGGCAACAACCGTAACAGGACACGCAAGCGTCGCTTCGGAGCCGCGGGATGCGCGGTCGCCACCGTGATCGGTCTCACGGCCGCCCCGGCGGCGGCCGACGGCGACGGTCTCCCCGACCTCCGTCCCGAGCAGTGGGGCCTGGTGTCGATCGGCGCCCAGGAGGAGTGGGCGGTCACCCAGGGCCAGGGCGCCGTCGTCGCCCTGCCCGGAGTCCCGGTCCCGGAGGAACACCCCGACCTCGTGGACAACGTCCGCGTCGACACCGAGTTCGGCGCCAACGAGGGCGACCTCGACGAGGGCACCGCGCTGGCGGCCCTGGTCGCCAGCCACGGGCACGGACGCGACGCCGAGGGCGGTGTGCTCGGTGTGGCCCCGGAGGCCGGCCTGCTGGTCCTGCCCACCGACGACGCGCTCCCGGACGCGGTCCGCTACGCGGCCGACGAGGGCGCCCACGTCATCCTGCTGCCCGAGGCGGTCGGCACCGGAGCGACGGACGGGGCCGCCGGCCCCACGGGGACCACCGGCGCGGCCGGTACCGGAACCACCGGCGGAACGGTCGGCGCCGACGGCGCCGGGGAGATCAGCGCGGTGGACGCCCCCGATGACGACCTGCGCGCCGCGACCCGGGAGGCGACCGAGTCCGGCGTCCTGGTCGTGGGTCCGGCGGGGGGCGACGACCCCAGCGTCCTCTCCGTCGCCGGGGTCGACGAGAACGGCGCCCTGATCCCCGACAGCCCCGCGACGCAGACCATCGAACTCACCGCCCCCGGCGCCGACCTGGCCGTCGCGGACGCGGACGGCGGACAGGGCCAGGTGACCGGGACCCCCTACGCCGCCGCCATGGCGGCCGGGGCCGCGGCACTGCTGCGCGCGGAGTACCCGCGACTGAGCGTCGAGCAGATCCGTCAGTCGCTCGTGGAGGGATCCCAGGAGGGCCCGGACGGGCTGCCCACGCTCCACCTGCCCTCGGCCCAGGCCCAGGCCGCCGAGAGCGCCGGGGGCGTTCCGCTCGAGGACCTGGCCGACCGCGCGGACCAGGGACCGCGCGTCCCCCTGTGGGCCTGGTTCGCCAGCATCGGCGCGGTGCTGGTCCTGGGCGTCCTCCTGGCCGTGGTGTGGGTGCGGCGCTCGACCGCCGATCCCTACGGCGTGCGTGAGGAGCGCCGCGAGGAGGAAGAGGGGATCGCCGCCGAACGCGGCAGGGAGGCCGGGGAGCAGGAGCCGCCGTCGCGTCGGAAGGGCGGTCGGCGCCGCAAACCGCGCGGGAGGTAGCCGGCGGACCGTGCGGGGGGGGTCGGCGTCCGGCGT
>NZ_ANBC01000419.1 GCF_000341125.1 Nocardiopsis lucentensis DSM 44048
TCCGCCCTGGCGCCGCCCGCCCCTCACCGGGCCCACTCGATACAGGGGTGCCGAACCACCGACCGCCTCGTGCTGCCCGCACACCGCCGCGGCGGCCTCCGCACGGGCCCGCCCGCCGGCGACGGAGGGCGGTCCCCGGCGTCCTCGGCGCCGGACCCACCCCGGCGCGGAACCGCGCCAACCTCAGGGTCGTCGCCTGTCGTGACTGGTCATCCACCTTGTGTGGTCATTTGTGCGCGTGCATATGTAAGCACGCCCGGCCGTCTTGACGTGGGCGCGCCAGGAGAGAAGGCTTTGTGGAATGTCACCCCTTGAAGCGTCACCGTTGCCCTCGCGAGGCGGGTCGGTGACCGGGATCCGTCCCGAACACCGCAACCTCGTCAACGGGCGTGTGCACCTGTCCGAGTACGACCCCAAATGGCCCTATCTGTTCAGGCGTGAGTCCGACCGGGCCCACGCCGCGCTCGGCGACCGCGTCCTGCTCTTCGAACACGTCGGCTCCACCGCGGTACCGGGGCTCGCGGCCAAGCCCTGTCTCGACCTCCTGCTCGTGGTCGCCGACTCCGCGGACGAACCCGCCTACCTCCCCGACCTGGAGGCCGCCGGGTACAGCCTCGTCATCCGCGAACCCCACTGGTACGAGCACCGGCTCCTCAAGGGCCCCAACGTCAACCTCAACCTGCACGTGCTCACCGACGGCTGCGTCGAGGTCGAGCGGATGCGCGCCCTCCGCGACCGGCTGATCGCCGACGCCGACGCCCGTGAGCGCTACGAGGCGCACAAGCGCGAACTGGCCGAACGGACGTGGGACCGGATCCAGGACTACGCGCAGGCCAAGTCCGAGGTCATCGAGGAGATCCTCGCCGCCGCCGGCGCGCCGGGCCCCGACGCCGACCACGGCGGAGGGGGCGAGCACGCGGATCCGGCCGAGTCCTGACCCCGGCGGTCGCCGCTCCCGGACCCCGCTTCCCCGCGCGAGAACGCGCGTGAAACCGCCCCACGGCCACTCCAGGCGTGGTTCTCTGGTCACCGCGCGTACGTGAGGGCCTGGACGAGCTGGGCCAGGACTATCTGGAGCGCATGCGCTCGGCGATCCCGCTCGGCCGGATCGGGGAGGTCGACGACATCGCCTCGGCCTGCCTGTTCCTGGCTGGTCCCGGGACGTCCTTCATCACCGGCCAGGCCCTGGTGGTCGACGGCGGCCAGGCGCTGCCCGAGGACGGCCGGGCCTTCGCGGCCCGGGTCGCGGGCTGAGACCGGTGGCGGAGCCGACTCCGCCACCCCGCGGTCCCGGCCGCCCCTCAGCCCAGTGAGCGCAGCTGGTCCTGGAACCACCGCCGCGGCGGCAGCGCCACGGCGGCCTCCCGCAGCCGTCCGCGCCGTGCCCGACGCTCGTCCGCTCCCATCGACAGCGCCCGGTGCAGGGCCTCGCCCGTCTCCACGGTGTCGTACGGGTTGACCAGCAGCGCGTCCCCGCCCAGCTCGTCCGCCGCGCCCGCCTCACGCGACAGCACCAGCACCGAGTCCCGCTCCGACAGCACCGGTCCCTCCTTGGCCACCAGGTTCATACCGTCCCGGATCGGGTTGACCAGAAGCACGTCGGCCATCTGGAAGGACGCCAGCGAACGCGGGTAGTCGTCGTTGACCTCCAGGACCAGCGGAGCCCACTCGGCCGTGCCGAACTCCTCGTTGATCTCCTTGGCCACGCGCAGCACCGCGTCGGTGTACTCCTGGTACTCGGGAACGTCTCCCCGGCTCGGGTAGGCGAACGCCAGGTGTGTGACCCGACCGCGCCACTCCGGGTGCGCGGTCAGCAGCTCCCGGTACGCCTCCAGGCCGCGCACGATGTTCTTGGACAGCTCGGTCCGATCCACCCGCACGATCAGCCGGGTGTCGCCGACGACCTCCTCCAGAGTCTCCCGGCGCTCCGCGACGCGGGGGTCCGCCGCGCTCGCGCGCAGCCCCTCCTCGTCCGCGCCCAGGGCGTGCACGCCCACCTCGACCACCCGTCCGCCGTGCTCGACCGTGCGCTTGGCGAGGTCCACGTCGGCGCGCAGGATCTCCGCGCAGCACCGCAGGAACGCGTCGGCCCAGCGCGGGCTGTGGAAGCCCAGGCGGTCGGCGCCGAGCATGCCCTCCAGCAGTTCGCGGGCGACCTGGTCGGGCAGCATCCGGAAGTACTCCGGCGGGGCCCACGGGGTGTGCGAGAAGTGCGCGATCCGCAGGTCGGGGCGCCGGGCGCGCAGGATGCGCGGCACCAGCGCCAGGTGGTAGTCCTGCACGGCCACGCGCGCGTTGTCGGCGGCCCCGGCCACCAGGGCCTCGGCGAACGCGTTGTTGTAGGCGGTGTAGTCCTCCCACCGCCGACGGAACGCGGAGCCGAAGGACGGCTTGTTCGGGGTGTCGTACAGCATGTGCTGCGTGAACCACAGGGTCGAGTTGGCGATCCCGGTGTAGGCGCCCGCGAAGGTCTCCTCCGGGATGTCCAGCATGTGGACGCGCATGCCATCCAGGTCGTGCGTGCGGTCCAGGCGGGCCCCCGGGGCCTCGGCGGCGGCGCGGCGGTCGGAGGGCGACAGGGCGGCGCACACCCAGAGGCCGTCGATCTCGGAGGCCACCGAGATCATCCCCGACACGAGTCCGCCGCCGCCCCTGCGGTACTCCAGGGAGCCGTCGTCGGCGGTCGAGAAGGACACGGGTCCCCGGTTGGAGGCGATGAGGATCTGTGCCTTGTCCACGTGCTCGTCCTCTCGGTGGCGCGGAAGGGTCTGCCGCCCGTGAGCGGGGGGTGGTGCGGGGCGGGGTGTTCCCTGGAGTCTCGCCTGCGGACCGGGGCCCCAAACCCGCGCGGGGGCAACGCGGGCGCGCGTCACACCCCGGAAACCGAGCACGTGCACTCTGACGGCTCTGACCAGGGAGCATCTCACCATGTGAGCGGTTTCGTGTAATCCAGGTCACCACATGTGGAAAGCCGGTCAACGTGTCCGTTACAGTGACCGTGCGGATCCGACAGGATCGGCGCACAATTTCATATTGCTCATCCAGAGGGGTGGAGGGACCGGCCCTGCGAAGCCCCGGCAACCATCTCAGCATGCGATACTCGCGCTCCTCGCGAGGCGGCTGAGGCAGGTGCCAACTCCGGCCTGGGGTCAAGGTGGCCACCAGGAAAGATGAGGGGAGACGCCTCGCCATGGCGATTGCCGCCACAGAACCCACCTCCGTCCGCTCCTTCGGCCCCGCGACCGCGCTGTCCTGTCGCGAGTGCGGTGAGCGCTACGACCTCACCCCCAGGTTCGCCTGCGAGTTCTGTTTCGGTCCCCTCGAGGTCGCCTACGACTTCGGGGCCGTCACCCGCGCCGACATCGAGAGCGGCCCGAACAACATCTGGCGCTACCGCTCCCTCCTTCCGGTGCCGACCAACGTCGCCGAACTCCCGAACATGAACCCCGGCCTGACCCCGCTGGTCCGCGCCGACCGCCTCGCCGCCGAGCTCGGCCTGGACTCCCTCCACGTCAAGGACGACTCCGGCAACCCGACGCACTCCTTCAAGGACCGCGTGGTCGCCATCGCCGTCGAGGCCGCCCGCACCTTCGGGTTCACCACCCTGTCCTGCTCCTCCACCGGCAACCTCGCCGGCGCCGTGGGCGCCGCCGCCGCCCGCGCCGGTTTCGAGTCCTGCGTGTTCATCCCCGCGGGCCTGGAGGAGGGCAAGGTCGTCATGGCGGCCGTCTACGGCGGCAAGGTCGTGGCCATCGACGGCAACTACGACGACGTCAACCGCTTCTGCTCCGAGCTCATCGGCGACCCCGCCGGCGAGGGCTGGGGCTTCGTCAACGTGAACCTGCGCCCCTACTACGGCGAGGGCTCCAAGACGCTGGCCTACGAGATCGCCGAACAGCTCGGCTGGCGCCTGCCCGAGCAGATCGTCATCCCGATCGCCTCCGGCTCCCAGCTGACCAAGATCGACAAGGGCTTCCAGGAGCTGATCAAGCTCGGCCTGGTCCAGGACCGCCCGTACAGGATCTTCGGCGCCCAGGCCACCGGCTGCTCCCCGGTCGCGAAGGCGTGGGAGGCGGGCCACGACGTCATCCAGCCCGTCAAGCCCGACACCATCGCCAAGTCGCTGGCCATCGGCAATCCGGCCGACGGGCCCTACGTCCTGGACATCGCCCAGCGCACCGGCGGGTCCGTGGAGCACGTGAGCGACGCCGAGGTGGTCGACTCCATCAACCTCCTCGCCCGTACCGAGGGGATCTTCGCCGAGACGGCGGGCGGCGTCACCACCGGCGTCCTGCGCAAGCTCGTGCGCGAGGGCAGGCTCGACCCGAAGGCCGAGACCGTCGTGCTCAACACCGGTGACGGGCTCAAGACCCTCAACGCCGTGGACGCGGGCGTGACCGCCACGATCGCCCCCTCCCTGTCCGCGTTCGCCGAGGCGGGCCTGCTGTAGGGGCCGCCGCGGCCTCCCCGACGACCTCGCGGGATCCGGTGACGTGCTTTCGGATCCCGCACCCATCCGACGAAGGAAGAACACCCACATGAGCGCCAGCGTCCGCGTGCCCACCATCCTGCGCACCTACACCGACGACGCCTCCGAGGTGACCGCCGAGGGCGCGACCCTCGCCGAGGTCATCGACGACCTGGAGGCCAACTACCCGGGCATCCGCGCCCGGATCCTCGACGACGCGGGCAAGGTCCGCCGCTTCGTCAACGTGTACGTGGGCGACGAGGACGTGCGGTTCGAGAAGGGCCTCCAGACCGAGGTGGCCGACGGCGCCCAGGTCTCGATCATCCCGGCGGTCGCCGGGGGCTGCTGAGCCGCCTCCGATCCGCGACCCCGAACGGGGCGGACCGTCCCCTTCCCCCCGGAGGGGACGGCGCCGCCCCGTTCGTCGTGTCTGGACCGGACCGTCCCCGCGGCCGCCCCTCGTAGGCTGGGGCCCATCGAGTTCGGACGAGGGTGGCGATGTCGGCGACGCGGTTGTTGGTCCTGGGCGTGGTGCGAATCCACGGTCGGGCGCACGGGTATCGGGTGGGTCGGGAACTGCTCTCCTGGAACGCCGGGGAGTGGGCCAATGTCAAGTGGGGGTCGATCTACCACGCGCTGCGCAAGCTCAGCCGGGAGGGGAAGCTGCGCGAGTTCGTCGCCGAGGGCGACGAGGTGGTCGACCGCACCTCCTACGCGCTGACCGACGACGGCGAGGCCGAGTTCCACCGGTTGTTGCGCGCGGCGTTGAGCCACTCCGGTCACGACCACGCGCTGCTCTGCGCCGGGGTCACCCTGATGACCGCGCTGCCGCGGGACGAGGCGGTGACGATGCTGGAGCGGCGCCTGGCCGGGCTGGAGGGGGTCGGCGCCGAGGTGCGCGCGGGACTGGACCAGGAACACGGCAGGCCGCCGCACGTGGCGGAGCTGTTCGGGCTCTGGCGGACGACGGTCGAGGCCGAGACCGGGTGGACCCGCCAGCTCATCGCCTCGCTGCGCGAGGGCCGCTACACCATGGCCGACGACGGCCCCGGGGCCTTCGGCCTGCCGAAGGCGGGGAAGTGACCACCGCTTCCCGCGCACGGCCCTGAACGGACGCGTGTCGGTCCCGGCCGCCTCGTTCGCGCGGGGCGGCCCGGTGGAACTTATTAAAACTTGAATGCTGGCGACCGATGGTGCACACTCATCCTCGCATTCAAGTTTTAATAAGGAGCGAGGATGATCCACACACGCGAGCTGACCCGGACCTTCCGGGTCGGCAAGCGGACGGTCGAGGCCGTCCGGGGCGTCGACATCGACGTCGGGGAGGGCGAGTTCGTCGCCCTCCTCGGCCCCAACGGGGCGGGCAAGTCCACCACCCTGCGCATGCTGACCACGCTGCTCGAACCCACCTCGGGCACCGCGAGCGTCGCCGGGCACGACGTGCGCGCCGAGCCCACCGAGGTCCGGCGCCGGATCGGGTTCGTCGGCCAGGGCCACGGGGCGGGGGACGACCAGCGCGTCCGCGACGAGCTCCACACCCAGGGGCTGCTGTACGGGCTCGACCGGCGGACCGCCCGCAGCCGCACCGGCGAACTGCTCGACCTGCTGGAACTCGACGAGGCGGCCGACCGCGTGGTCACCGCGCTCTCCGGCGGCCAGCGCCGCCGCCTCGACATCGCGATGGGGCTGATCCACCGCCCCGGACTGCTGTTCCTCGACGAACCCTCCACCGGGCTCGACCCCCAGAGCCGCGCCAACCTGTGGGAGCACGTGGCCCGCCTGCGCGGCGAGTTCGGCACCACCGTCGTGGTGACCACCCACTACCTGGAGGAGGCGGACGGCGCGGCCGAGCGGGTCCTGGTCATCGACCACGGCCGGGTCATCGCCGACGGCAGCGCCGACGAGCTCAAGAGCCGGGTGTCCGGTGACCTGGTCGTGTTCACCACGGAGGACGGGGCCGCCGCCGACCTGGGGGCGAAGGTCGCCGAGGCGCTGCCGTCCGCGGGCACGGCCGAGGTCGTCGCGGAGCCCGGTCGCGACCCGCGGGTCCGGATCCGCGTGGAGCACGGCGACGCCGCCCTGCCGGGGCTGCTGCGCTCGCTCGACGGGGCCGGTGTCGCGCCGCTCTCCGTGGCGGTGAGCAGGCCGACGCTGGACGACGTCTTCCTGACCCTGACCGGACGCAGCCTGAGAGAGGGAGAGCGATGACCGCGACGATGAGGACGCAACCGCCGCCGGCGGCGGCCAGGACGAGGGGGACGACGGCGCGCGACGTCTGGATCGTCTTCCAGCGGCAGGGGCGGCTGGTGCTGCGTCGTCCGGCGCTGATCCTGTTCGGGATGTTGCAGCCGGTGCTCTACCTGGCCCTGTTCTCCCCCCTCCTGGAGGGGCTCGGGGGACCCACGGGCGAGGGTTCCTGGCGGTGGTTCGTGCCGGGGCTCCTGGTCATGCTCGCGCTGTTCGCCAGCGGATTCGCGGGGTTCGGCCTCCTGCCCGAGCTGGCGTCGGGCGCGCACGAACGGCTGCTGGTCTCACCGGTGAGCCGGGTGGCGCTGCTGCTCGGACGGGTGTTGGCGGACGCGGCGATGATGTTCACGCAGATGCTGCTCATCCTCGCGCTCGTGGTCGCGTTCGGGCTCCGGATCCCGCCGCTGGGCGCGGTCGTGGGCCTGGCGCTCCTGGTCGTGCTCGGAGTGGGACTGTCCACCCTGTCGTACCTGGTGGCTCTGGCGGTCAGGCAGACCTACGTCTTCGCGCCGATCGTCCAGGGGGCGCTGATGCCGCTCATGCTGCTGTCGGGGGTGCTGCTGCCGATGGACCTGGCGCCGGGCTGGCTGTACGCGCTGTCGAGGCTGAACCCCGTCTCGTACGTGGTGGACGCCGAGCGCGCCCTGTTCGCCGGGGAGTGGGGTCCGGCGGTGGGCGTGGGGTGGGCGGTCGCGCTCGGCCTGGCGGTCGTGGCGCTCGCCGTCGGGGGCCGCGCCGTGCGCGGGTCGGCGAGGTGAACCCGGGCCGACCCGCGTTCACCGGGCGGGTCGGCCCGCGCGGCCGTGTCCACCCAGGGCGAAATCCGCACGTCGCGTCGGATCATCGCAGGTAAACCCTGGTGAGAGGGCTGTGGAAATCGTGACCACATCGTTTGCACTCTCCATGGCCGAGTGCTAAAAAGGGACCTGGTTAGCACTCGACTTTCCTGAGTGCTAAGCCGGATCGAGGCTGCGAGATCGCGGTTCCCGACAGCGGGGTTGTCGGTGCGACCGCGGTCGTCCGTCGCGGGCGCACGCCTCGTCCCATCGCGTATCAGCCCGGTCACGGGAGGACAAGAACTCAATGGCAGCCAAACTGATCGCGTTCGACGAGGAGGCCCGTCGCGGCCTCGAGCGCGGTATGAACCAGCTCGCTGACGCCGTCAAGGTCACGCTCGGCCCCAAGGGCCGCAACGTCGTCCTGGAGAAGAAGTGGGGCGCCCCCACGATCACCAACGACGGTGTCTCCATCGCCAAGGAGATCGAGCTCGAGGACCCGTGGGAGAAGATCGGGGCCGAGCTGGTCAAGGAGGTCGCCAAGAAGACCGATGACGTCGCGGGTGACGGCACCACCACCGCCACCGTGCTCGCCCAGGCTCTCGTCCGCGAGGGTCTGCGCAACGTCGCCGCCGGCGCCAACCCGGTCGGTCTGAAGCGCGGCATCGAGGCCGCCGTCGCTCGCATCAACGAGGAGCTCGGCAACCTCTCCAAGGACGTCGAGACCAAGGAGCAGATCGCCTCCACCGCCTCGATCTCCGCCGGCGACACCCAGATCGGCGAGACCATCGCCGAGGCGATGGACAAGGTCGGCAAGGAAGGCGTCATCACCGTCGAGGAGGGGCAGACCTTCGGGCTCGAGCTCGAGCTCGCCGAGGGCATGCGCTTCGACAAGGGCTACATCTCGCCCTACTTCGCCACCGACCTCGAGCGCATGGAGACGGTCCTCGAGGACCCCTACATCCTCATCGTCAACTCCAAGATCTCGAACAACAACGAGTTCCTGCCCGTTGTCGAGAAGGTCCTGCAGGCCGGCCGTCCGCTGATGGTCATCGCCGAGGACGTCGAGCAGGGCGCGCTCCAGACCCTGGTCGTCAACAAGATCCGCGGCACCTTCAAGTCCGTCGCCGTCAAGGCCCCGGGCTTCGGTGACCGCCGCAAGGCCCAGCTCGGCGACATCGCCGTGCTGACCGGCGGCCAGGTCATCACCGAGGAGGTCGGCCTCAAGCTGGAGAACACCGAGCTCGACATGCTCGGCCGCGCCCGCAAGGTCGTCGTCACCAAGGACGAGACCACCATCGTGGACGGCGCCGGTGACGCCACCGCGATCGCCGGTCGCGTCAACGAGATCCGCAACGAGATCGAGCGCACCGACTCCGACTACGACCGCGAGAAGCTCCAGGAGCGTCTCGCCCGCCTGGCCGGCGGCGTGGCCGTCATCAAGGCCGGTGCCGCCACCGAGGTGGAGCTCAAGGAGCGCAAGCACCGCATCGAGGACGCCGTCCGCAACGCCAAGGCCGCGGTCGAGGAGGGCATCCTGCCCGGCGGTGGTGTCGCGCTGCTCCAGGCCAGCGTCCCGGCCTTCGAGAAGCTCGACGTGGACGGCGACGAGGCCATCGGCGCCGACATCGTCCGCCGCGCCATCGCCGAGCCGCTGAAGCAGATCGCCGTGAACGCCGGCCTCGAGGGCGGCGTCGTGGCGGACAAGGTCAAGAACCTGGAGCCCGGGTTCGGCCTCAACGCCGCCACCGGTGAGTACGCCGACCTGTTCAAGGAAGGCGTCATCGACCCGACCAAGGTGACCCGTTCGGCTCTGCAGAACGCCGCCTCCATCGCTGGTCTGTTCCTGACCACCGAGGCCGTCATCGCCGAGAAGCCGGAGAAGGCCGCGGCTCCCGCCGCCGACCCGACCGGTGGCATGGGCGGCATGGACTTCTAGGTCCAGCCTGGAGTCCGAGGTCCGGATACGCGACCTCGCCCGCGACGACCGGGTGGCCCCTTCCGGGGCCGCCCGGTTTCGCTGTTCTCCGGGGCATTTCGCCAAGTGCCGGGCAGTCACAGACACGGAGCGTTAGCATTCCGCTCGAAGGTGTGATGCTAGATGGGTCCTGCCGTGGCTGAACCGGCCCCTGTGATGGAGCCGTCCAGATGGGACTACCTGCTGAGCACTTGGCGGGAACTGGACGTGCCTGAAGGCTGGAGGGCCGAGATCGTCACTGACGACGCCATCATGCTTGGCGCGCCGCTCGAGGACGCCCACTGTTTCATCGCCTCTCGGGTGTGCTCGGAGTTGCACCAGGCCATCTCCGATGACTGGGGTGTCTACCAGGCTCTCAGCATTCGATTGCCGCTGGTCGGGCGTCTTTACGTGCCGGACCTGGTCGTCATGCCCGAGGATGTCGTCCTCGATCGATCCCAGTCCCCGAGTCCGGCAGAGGCCGCGTTCCTCGCGGTGGAGATCGTGTCCAGGAGCAGTATGGACACCGACCGCAGGAAGAAGCTCGGGGGCTACGCGTGCGCCGAGGTCCCGCTCTACCTGCTCATCGACGCCTGGGACGGGATGGGCCCCTCGGTCAGTCTCCACGAGCAGCCGAGCAACGGCCGGTACAAGCACACCAGCATCGTGGAGTTCGGAGAGAAGATCCGCCTGCCGGAGCCCTTCGACCTGGAACTCGACACCTCCAGGTTCCCCGGTCCCGACAAGTGGGCTTCCTGACCTCTCCCACCGGACCGGTCAGGCGCGGACGAGCGTCAGGTACGCGAACCCGAGGGTCTCCCGCATGCCGTGGACACGGGCGTGCCGGTGCCGGTCCGCCCGCACGCGGACCTCGTCGGCGCGCGGCGAGTCCGGGTTCCCCGCCAACCACTCCTCCCAGCCCAGCGCGTGGCGGTTCTCGAAGTCGTCCCACTCCTGCGGCGAGGCCTCGGACAGCGCGAGCAGCCGGAACCCGTGCGCCAGGGCGAGGTCCACGAGCCCGGGCAGCGGGCGGTACTGGGCCGGGGGGATGAAGGGCATGGCCGCCGCCTCGGCGTCGGTCGGCGGCCGCCTCCAGAAGCACTCGCCGAACAGCAGCCTGCCACCGGGGCGCACCAGGTCGCCCAGGGCCGCGAGCGCGTTCGCGGTGTGATCCAGGGGGTCGCCGCCCCACACGTGGGTGGACCCGCTGTTGACCACCACGTCCGCCGGTTCCCCCTCCCACACGCCGACGTCGGCCGCGACCAGCTCGACCCGGTCCGCCAGGCCGCGTGCCCTGGCGTTGGCCCGGCCGTGTTCGAGGACGCCCTCGTCGAGGTCGACGCCGAGGCCGGTGGCGGCGGGGTCGGTCGCCAGCGCGCGCAGCAGGAACTCGGCCCATCCGCAGCCGAGGTCCACCACGCGGCGGTCGGTGAGCGGCCCGAGCGTGCGGATCAGCCTGGCGGCGTGTTCGTCGGAGAGCGGGCCGTTGAAGTCCGCGTCTCGGTACAGCGGCGGGATCTCCGGGGCGGTCAAGGTCTCTCCTGGTGTCGGGTCACGGGGTCGTCGGTGAGCGTCCGGCGCGGACTCAGCCGCCGTGCCAGGCGCGCCACAGCCTCGCGTAGGCGCCTCCGCGCGCGAGCAGCTCCTCGTGCGTGCCCAGTTCGCTGATCCGGCCCTCCTCCACCACCGCGATCCGGTCGGCGTCGTGTGCGGTGTGCAGGCGGTGCGCGATCGCCACCACCGTGCGCCCCGCGAGCACGCCGCCGAGCGATCGCTCCAGGTGGCGGGCCGAGCGCGGATCGATCAGCGACGTCGCCTCGTCGAGCACCAGGACCTCCGGGTCGGCCAACACCAGACGGGCCAGTGCCAGCTGCTGCACGTGGGACGGGTCCAGCGTGATGTTCCCCGAGCCGACCCGCGTGGCCAGACCGTCCGGCAGCGCGCGTACCCACGTGTCGGCGTCCACGGCGGCCAGCGCCTTCCACAGCGCGTCCTCGTCGACGTCCTCCCCCTCCTGCGCGAGTGACAGGTTCTCCGCGACCGTCCCCCGGAACACGTGGCTCTCCTGGCTCAGCAGGATCGCCCGGCGCCTACGCTCCCCCGGCGGCAGTGCCGACAGCTCAGCGCCGCCCACCCGCACGCTGCCCGATGTCGGCGGGTGGATCCCCGCGATCAACTTCCCGAGCGTCGACTTGCCCGCGCCGCTCGGCCCGACCACGGCCAACCGTTCGCCGGGCCGGACGACCAGGTCCACCCCGTGCAGCACCTCGGTGTCCGTGTACGCGAACCGCACGTCCTCGACCTCGACCGCGCCCGGGGCCGCGTCCGCGTCCCCTGCGGGAAGAGGGGCCTCCTCCCCGGTCAACCCGACGCCGAGCAGCCGTCGGAGGCTGGTGAACCCCATCATCACGCTGTCGACCTCGTCGATCAGCTTCTCCACCGGCCGCGCCAGCTGCGAGCTGAGGAAGACCGCCGTTGCGATCTGGCCCACGCTGATCGCGCCGTTCACGTGGAGCACCCCCGCGGCCAGGAGCGTCATGGCCACGGGGAACTGGTAGGAGAACTCCAGCGGCGGATACCACACGGTCCGCAGCCAGAGCGTGTACCGCTCGGCCAGGTAGGCCCGGTGCACGCGCTGGTCGTTCAGCGCGACCTGGCGCGCCTGCCGCCCCAGGGCCTCGATCGTGCGCGCGCCCTCCACGGTGTCCGACACACCCTGGGTCAGGTCGGAGTAGGTCGCCAGCTCACGCACGTATCCGTCCGGCGCCCGCCGGACGTACCAGCGCGTGGACACCCACAGCACCAGGGCGGAGGGCGCCATGGCCAGCAGCAGCACCGGATGCACCACACCGATCGCGGTGACCACGACCACCACCGTCACCGCGCTCACCACCATGAGCGGGACCGAGTGGCGCACGGCGTGGCTCAGGTGGCCGATGTCGCGTCCGGTGCGCGCCACCAGGTCACCGGTCCCGGCGCGCTCCACGGTGCCCAGCGGCAGGCGCAGGACCTCGCGTACGAACTCCTCGCGCAACTCCGCCAGCACACCCTCGCCGAACCGGATCGACAGCGCCACCGACACCAGGACGAACACGGCGTTGACCAGGAGCGAGCCGACGATCGCCGCCGCCAGCAGGTCGACGCTCCCCATCGGGCCGCCGGCCCGCACCGTGTCGATGACCCGGCCGAGCGCCCACGGGGCGACCAGCGCGCTCAGCGCCGCCACGCCGTACAGACCGATGACACCCGTGAGCGTCCGGCCGTGCTCGCGCCCCGCGCGCCGCAACCGCCGCCACACCATGGCGGCCGGGGCGACCGGC
>NZ_ANBC01000420.1 GCF_000341125.1 Nocardiopsis lucentensis DSM 44048
CGCGGTCCGGGTCATGGGATCTCCTCCGTGGCGACCTCACGCAGTACGGTGGCGGCGTACTCGGGTACGTTCGCGAGCAGTTCCGCGTGCGTCCCCTGGGCGAACGTCCGTCCCTCCCGGACGAAGAGCACGTGGTCGGTGTGGGCCAGCAGCAGGGGGCTGGTGGTGAACAGGGCGGTCGTCCGGCCGGTCCGTTCCGCGGGGAGCTTCTCCGCGATGGCGGCCTCCGAGTGGGCGTCCACGGCCGAGGCCGGTTCGACGAGGACGAGGATCTCCGGGTCCAGCCCCAGCGCCCGCGCGAGCCGGAGCCGCTGCTGCTGGCCGCCGGAGTACTCGCGTCCGCGCTCGGTGAGCACGGTGTCCAGCCCCCGAGACGACTGGTGCACGACGTCGTCGGCGTGCGCGGCGTCGACCACCCGTGCCAGCCGCTCGTCGGACAGCCCGCCGTCCGGGGACAGCTCGTCCCGAAGCCTCCCGGAGAGCAGGTGGGCGTCGTTGGTCGCGACCAGCACGCGGTCGCGCACCGTGCGACGGGGCAGGTCCCGCAGGCGTACCGCGCGGCCGGTGGAGCGCTCGACCAGCTCCGCGCCCTCCTCCTCGCGGTAGCGGCCGAGGCGTTCGGCGATCACCGTCGCGTCGGAGGGGTCGGCGCACACGACACCGGTCGTCCGCTCCGCCGTGACCGTCACCCCGCTGACCGGGTCGCGCAGGTCGCACGGTGCCTCCGGTGCCCGGGCCGGGGCCACCGGGTCGGGGTGGTCGTGTTCCAGGGACAGAACGCCGACGACCCGGCGGGCGGCCACTCGCGCGGAGACGTAGAAGGACGCGGTGAAGGTCAGATGGCGCACGGCCGTGCTCAGGACGGTGGTGTAGCCGTAGAAGGCGACCAGTTGGCCGACGGTGAGTTCACCCGTGAGGGCCAACCGGGCCCCGTACCAGACGATCCCCGCCAGCAGCAGCCCCGGCAGCAGCTCCCGGACGGCCTGGAGGGTCGCGTCGGTCCACCCGACCCGCACCCCGGCCGCGCGGACCCGCTGGGACTCGTCCCGGTACCGGTGGTCGAGGGTGCGCTCCCCGCCCACACCGCGCAGGACGCGCAGGCCCGCCACCAGGTCGCCGGCGATCGTGGTCAGCTCGGCCTGGCGGTCGCGCTGGTGCTGCTCACGCCGCGAGAGCATACCCAGCAGCGGCACCGTCGAGAGCATGATCAACGGCACCGCCACCAGGACGACCAGTCCGAACGTGACGTGTGAGGTCAGCATCAGGGTGCTGGCCACCCCGATGGAGACGACCGCTCCCGGCAGCAGGGCGCTCATCTCGTAGAAGTCGCCGATCCGGTCGATGTCGTCCGTGCCGACCGCCACCACCTCACCGGAGGGCAGCCGCCGGGTGAGCGTGGGGCCCAGGTCGACCGAACGGCCGGTCACCGACTGCACGGTGCGGTAGGCCGACGCGTACCAGTTGAACGCCTGGGCGCGGTGGAGGAAGTGGAGGAGGGCGACGGAGGTCAGGATGAGGGCGGTGAGGACCCCGGACCAGAACAGGAGCGCCGTCGTGTCCCCGTCGGTGAGACCGGAGTCGATCGCCGCGCCGATCGCCGCCGAGAGGAGGACGCCGCAGGTGGTGAACGCGCCCATGACCAGGGAGGCCCACGTCAGGGTGCTCCACTGGCGTCGGGCGAGCCAGAGGAGGAAACGGTCGGCGGACCGGTGGTCGGGGACCCCCGGGGGTTCGGGAAACACGCGCACGGTTTCGGACCCTAGCCAGGCTTCTCCCGCGTCGGCCACTGGTTTTTCCCGCCCCCGCCCCCGCCCCCGCCCCGGCCCCGGCGACGGTCGGAGCGCGGGCCACGGAGCCGCCCGTACGAGAGGTCGGGGGTGAGCCAGGGTGATTCCGGATGTCGATGGTCACCGCGGCTTGGGATCGTGGGGGACATGAACGCAATTCACGGATCCGAGCGCGCGACGGCGGGTGTCCGGCCGGAGCGTCCGCCTGTGTTGGTCCGGGTCATCCTGGTGACGGTGGGCGCCCTGCTGGTCTGGCTGTTGATGGGTTGGGTGGACGACACCCTCTTCCCCGCCGAGGAGGTGACGACGGCCAGCCACGTGGTGAACGCGCTGCTCGTCTTCGTGCTGGCGGTGCCCCTGGTGTGGGCGGCGCGCCGCTTCCTCGACCGGCGGCCCTGGGGCGGGCTCGGGCTGACCGGGGTCCGGGAGGGCCGGCGGCCGTTCCTGGTCGGGGCCGCCGCCTGGGCGCTGCCCGGTGCGGCCGGGATCGCGCTGTGCGTCGCGATGGGGTGGGCGTCCGTCACGGCCGCCGTGCCCTGGACCGAGCTGCTGCCCGGGGTCCTGTCGCTGGCGGCGCTGGTCCTGGTGTTCGAGGCGGTGCCGGAGGAGCTGATCTTCCGCGGCTACCTGTACCGGAACCTCAACGCGGCCATGCCCGCCTGGCTCGCGGTCCTGGCGCAGGCCGCGCTGTTCGCGCTGTTCGGCACCGGGCTGTGGGTCATCCTGAACGGGTGGGGCGTGCTCGCGGAGCGGCTGGCGCTCTTCCTCGGCATGGGGATCGTGCTGGGCGGGATCCGCTTGGTCACGGGGAACCTGTGGGCGTGCGTGGGCTTCCACCTGGTGTTCCAGACGGTCGCGCAGACCATGCTGAGCAGCGGCTACGTGGAGGTCCGGGGGGTCGACGCCATCATGTCGACCGGCTTCCTCGCCCCGTTCGTGTTCGGTGTGCCGACCGTGATGCTGCTGTCGCTCACCACCGGCGACTGGGGGCGCCGCGTGCCGGACCCGATCGCCCGCGAGGGCTGTCCGAGCTGACCGGACCGTCCACTCCGAACGGGCGGTCCACCCGCTCAGCGAACGGTGCCCTCCTCGTGCAGGAGCTCCACGAGCCTGCGCACGGCCGGGGCACAGCGCTCGCGCTCGCCGAACCCGATCCACTCCAGACCGGAGATCTCGTTGTCCGCCACGATCTCTCCGTCGTGGTCGGCGGCATAGCAGGTCATCCGCACACGGGTGCCGGGGGCCTGGGCGTGCGCGACCTCGTCGATCACCGCCACCCGGCGGAAGGTTCCCGGACGCAGCTCGACGCTGACCTCCTCCCGGGCCTCCCGGGCCACCGCGGCCTCGTCGCTCTCACCCGGTTCCCGCTTCCCACCCGGGACGTAGAGCAGATCCTTGCCCTCGGACCGGACGCACAGCAGCCGGCCGTCGCGGACGTGGACCCAGGCCAGGGCGTCGATCACGGCGGGTACCCCGGAGGGTGTGGAGGCAGTCGCTGTCATGGTGGCCACTTTAGGCCGGTCCCCGTCCGATGAAACCCCCCACTCCGCGTGACCTGAGGCACTAGCATCCCGGGTGCCGACAGCGGCGACCGACTGATCGGCTCCAGCCTCCGGGGCCAGGGAAGGACGGGCCAGATGACCACCTTCGGCGGAGGGGACGCGACCGCGCCCGACGAGACGGGGCCGGTGCGGCCACTCCTGGCGGACACGTCCAGCGGTGGCGTCCCACCGCAGACCGACACCCACCGCCAAGCGAGGGAACGCGCCTACAACCTGTACAGCGCCGCGATCGGGGCGTGCCTGTCCCGGGGCGACGCGGCGCGGGCCGGGGCACTGCTCATCGAGGAGGCCCGGCTTCCGTTCCTCACGCCCGACCAGCTCGACCGGGTCGGCGCCGAGCTGCCGCCGGTCATCGAGGAGCTGCGCCGCCACCCCGTGCGCGTGCCGGAGGGCGCCACCCCCGAGGATCCGGGCCCCGGTCCGGACTGGGACGAGCTCGAGGTCCTGTTCGACCTCGCGCTGCGTTCCCGCCTCACCGGGACCACCCGGGAACGGCCCCGTGCGCTGCTCATCGGCGGTCAGCCGGGTTCGGGCAAGTCGACGCTCCAACGCCTCCTCCTGCCGGTCCTTCCGGAGGGGACGGTCAGCTACGACGGGGACGACCTACTGCGCCTGGCGCCCGACTACGAGTGGGCGATGACCGCCGACGACCGGGTCGCCTCGCGCACCCTCTCCCGGCAGATCGCGGGCCTGCACCAGCTCGCCATGGAGCACGTGCGCGAGCGGCGGGTGGACGTGGTGTGCAGCCATCCGCTGGGGCGCGCGGACTGGGCGGCGGCATGGGTGGAGGGCTTCCGTTCGGCGGGGTACCGAGTGGAGGTCGCGTTCGTGGCGACGCACAGCAGCAACAGCGCGTTCGGGATCGTCGACCGGCACGAGCGCTCCCGCCGCGACCAGGGTTTCGGCCGGTGGATCACTCCGGAGGACCACGACCGGTTCTACCTGGGGGTGCCCAACAGCATCGAGTTCCTGGAGACGCACCGGCTCGTGGACTCGCTGTTCGTGCTCTCACGGCTCGGTGAGGTGCTCTACGCCAACCACCTCACCGAGGAGGGGGAGTGGCGGGCGGAGCCGTTCGGAAGGATCGCCCTGGAGGCCGAGCGGGGGCGCCGCGAGCTGTGGCACGTGGAGGGGGCGGGCTGACCCCGGTACGCCCGGGCGCCATTTCGGCGAATTTCACAGGATGAGGGTGAAATGGAATTTCTGCGGAATTTTTCCGTGTCGAAATCCGATTCCCGCGAAGATATGATCGTCGGGTGAATGTCATTCGTTTGGGTTTCGTGACCCTGGTGTCCTCCGCCCTTCTGGCCGCGCTCGCCCCCTCCGCGCAGGCGGAGCCCGACGTGGCGGACCCGACGGCCGCTGTCCTCGACCAGGCCAACGGTCACCGTGCCCGCCACTCCGCGCCCCCGCTCGTCGCGGACGCCCGGCTCGCCCAGGGGGCGCAGGCATGGGCGGACCGCGGGGTGCTCGAACACAGTTCCTTCGAGGAGCGGGATCACGCCGGGGAGACCCTGTACAAGCGGATGTCCCCGGATCCGCTGCGTTGTGACGAGCGCGTCCTGCGCCAGGCGGTGGACACCTGGTACTCGGAGATCGACCACTACGACTACAACACGCCGGGCTTTTCATCGAAAACGGGAAATTTCACCCAACTCGTGTGGAAATCCACTGAGCGCGTCGGTGTCGGAATCGCGGCCACGCGTGAGGAGAACGGCTGGCACGGATGCATGGTGGTGGGCCGATTCGATCCGCCGGGAAACTACGTCGGCCGGTTCGAGGAGAACGTGCTGCCGCCGAACTCATAGCGCCGCCCCGGGCCGCGCCGTGACGGCGCGGCCCGGAGCGCGTCGCCTCAGTCCTGGCGGCTGGTGACCTCCAGCAGGTGCATGCCGAACTGGGTCTTCACCGGCCCCTGGAGCACGCCGACGGGGGCGGAGAAGACGACCTTGTCGAACTCGGGGACCATCTGTCCCGGGCCGAACGATCCGAGGTTGCCTCCGTCCCTGGAGGAGGGGCAGGAGGAGTGCTTCCTGGCGACCTCGGCGAAGTCCGCTCCGTTCTCGATCTGCCCCTTCAGCTCCAGAGCCTCCGCCTCGGTGCTGACCAGGATGTGACGTGCGGTAGCCGTAGCCATGTGTGGTGTCCTTTCGGGTTCGTGCCGATGCCGTCTTCGACATCCTAGAACCGCGCAGGTGGTCACCGGTGTAGGGCCGGTCGGCGATACCCGGGGCCGCCCGCCGCCGCGGGATCAGTTCTTCGACCCGACCGAGCGCATCGTCTCCCGGTCCTCCTCGCCGAACCGCTCCTCCAACTGCTCGGGGGAGGCGTCGAGGTCGATCTGGGCGAGCGGCACCCCGCGTGCGGACTCGATCGCGCCCAGACGCCGCAGTGCCCGGTTGCCGGCGTACTCGACCAGCTCGCCCGGCGGCAGCTCGTAGCGCTGGTCGGCGGGATCGTCGGAGGGCGTGTCACCCCGCTTGACCGTGGTCATCACGTGCGGCAGCAGTTCGTCGAGCCGTTCGCGGACCGCCTCCCAGTTGGCGTCGTCGGCGGCGACGTGTCTGCGGCAGGTGAAGGTGCCCCACGCCATGTGGCGGCGCTCGTCGTCTCCGATCCTGCGCACGATCTCCCGCATGCCGGGGAAGATGTCGCGCACGGTGCACAGGTGGTTCCAGGCGTAGTAGCCGGTGAGCGCGAGCGACCCCTCGATGACGTGGTTGTAGGTGACCGACGCCCGCACCTGGTTGCGCGGGCTCGGGTCGTGCAGGAGCGCGTCCAGCGACCCGGGCAGCTCCTCGTAGAACAGCGCGCGGTACCCCGGGTTGGCGTCGACGTACTCGTGCAGGTCCTCGTACACTCCCAGCGCGTCCAGCCACAGCCGGAACGCCTGGACGTGCTTGGCCTCCTCGAAGGCGAACTGGGTCAGGTACATCTCGTCGCCGAGCCGGCCCTCGGCCGCCATCGCGCGGATGAACGGCTGGAGGTCCTCGGTGACCGCCTCCTCACCCGCCACGAAGAACGCGCACAGCCGCAGGACGCGCGTGCGCGCCGCGTCGTCGAGCCGCTTCCAGTCCTCGGCGTCCTGGCTCAGGTCGATGTCGGCGGGGTCCCAGAAGCGGGCGTTGCCCTTGGTGAACAGGCGCAGCGGAAGGGAGTCCCAGTTCAGGCCCCCGCCGCGGAGCGAGTGGAAACCGGTCCTGTGTTCGTTGGCGGCCGTCGACGTGGCTGGGGTGTCGGGCATGGGATGACCTCCAGGGGCGGACTGACCTCATGATTGGACACAGATGACTCTCGTGTAAAGAGAAAACGTGCCATGGGTCACGAAAAAACAGAATCTGGTTCGGTAGGGCTGGTGGGAAGCCGTCCCTCCAGGGGGATACGGTCAACCTCGGCGGCGATCAGGCCCTTGCCGAAACGGTACGGTCGGGGAGTACCGCTCAGACCGACCGCATCGATCGGGGGACGACGTGTTCTGTGGTGATCCCGGCAGCGAGGGTTACACGACCTGCGCGACCCAGACACAGCTGTTCGCGTTGGCCTCCGCCGTCCCCGCGCTCCTCGGGTTGGCTCTGTTCGTCGCCGCCTTCGCCGCGCCGTCCGTTCGGGGCGACCGCCTCCTGCGGACCCGCGCCCTCACCTACTCCCTCATCGCCTGGGGGATCGCCGTGGGCACCTACGTCATGGGCGGCCTGCCGTCGCTGTGACCCGTCGGCCCGGTGGGTCCGGACGGTCCGGACCGCCCGGACCGCCCGGACGATCCGCCGCGCGGTTCCGCCGTGTCCACCGGGCTCCTCAGATCTCGTCCCCCGCGAGCAGGTCGCCCGCGTCCGCGATCCGGTAGGCATACCCCTGCTCGGCGAGGAAGCGCTGCCGGTGCGCCGCGTAGTCCTGGTCGAGGGTGTCCCGCGCGACCACGGCGTAGAAGCGCGCCGCCCGGCCGTCGGTCTTGGGCCGCAGCACCCGGCCGAGCCGCTGCGCCTCCTCCTGCCGGGACCCGAACGACCCCGACACCTGGACGGCCACACCCGCCTCCGGCAGGTCGATCGAGAAGTTGGCGACCTTGGACACCACCAGCGTCCGCAGCTCACCCGAGCGGAAGGCGTCGAACAACCGCTCCCGTTCCTTGTTGCGGGTCTCGCCCTTGATCACGGGGGCGTCCAGCGAATCGCCCAACTCGTCCAACTGGTCGATGTAGGACCCGATCACCAGGACCTGGTCCTCCGCGTGGCGCCGTACGATCTCCCGCACCACCGTCGTCTTGGAATCCGACGAGGCGCAGAACCGGTAGCGGTCCTCCGGCTCGGCGGTCGCGTACGCGAGGCGCTCGGACTCCGACAGGTCCACGCGCACCTCCACACAGTCCGCCGGGGCGATCCAGCCCTGGTTCTCCATGTCCTTCCACGGCGCGTCGTAGCGTTTCGGTCCGATCAGGGAGAACACGTCCCCCTCGCGGCCGTCCTCGCGCACGAGCGTGGCCGTCAGGCCGAGACGGCGCCGCGCCTGGAGATCGGCGGTCATCCGGAAGATCGGCGCGGGCAACAGGTGCACCTCGTCGTAGACCACCAGGCCCCAGTCGCGGGCGTCGAACAGCTCCAGGTGGGTGTACACGCCCTTCCGGCGCGCGGCCATCACCTGGTAGGTCGCGATGGTGACCGGCCGGATCTCCTTGCGCGTGCCCGAGTACTCACCGATCTCGTCCTCGGTCAGCGACGTGCGCCGCAGCAGCTCCGACCGCCATTGGTGCACCGACACCGTGTTCGTGACGAGGATCAGCGTCGTCGCGCCGGTCATCGCCATCGCCGCGGCGCCGACCACGGTCTTGCCCGCGCCGCAGGGAAGCACGACCACCCCGGACCCGCCCGCGTGGAAGCTCTCCGCGGCCTCCTTCTGGTACCCGCGCAGCTCCCACCCGTTTTGGTCGAGGTCGATCCGGTGCGCCTCGCCGTCCACGTATCCGGCCAGGTCCTCGGCGGGCCAGCCGATCTTGAGCAGCGCCTGCTTGAGGTTGCCGCGCTCGCTCGGGTGCACGGCCACCGAGTCCTCGCTCAGCCGCTCGCCGAGCATGCCCTTGAGCTTGCGGGCGCGCACGACCTCCTCCAGCACCGCCCGGTCGGAGGACTCCAGGACCAGACCGTGTGCGGGGTCGCCGGCGAGCCGCAGCCGCCCGTAGCGGTCCATCGTCTCGGCGATGTCCACCAGCAGGGAATGGGGAACGGGGAACCGGGAGAACCGGATCAGGGCGTCGACGACCTGCTCGGCGTCGTGCCCGGCCGCCCGCGCGTTCCACAGCGCCAGCGGGGTGATCCGGTAGGTGTGCACGTGCTCGGGGGCGCGTTCGAGCTCGGCGAAGGGGGCGATGGAGCGGCGGCACTCCTCAGCGGACTCGTGGTCGACTTCGAGGAGGAGCGTCTTGTCGGACTGGACGATCAGGCAGGACACACGAACCTTCTCACTCGTGGGCATGACGGGACTGGAGCCGACGGCTCTCCGTTGAGGGAGGATCCCGCACGGAGTGTCCTCCCGAGGGTGGCGGTGGGAGGGCGGCGTCAGGTGCAACGCGCCCGACCCCCCGATCATGCCCGGCCGGGGTGAAACCCCCGGTCACCGGGGTCACGTCTCGGTGAGGAGCATGACGACGACGAACAGGACGACCAAGGCCACATTGACCCCGTTGGAGATCCAGGCGTAGCGCGTGAAGCGCGTGGCCCGCTCGTGGTCGCGCTGATCGCTGAGGGCGATCGCGGAGAAGACGATCCCGGGGATGGCGAAGACGTTGCAGCAGGTGGACACCATGCCGATGGCCACGACCAGGGAGAGGACCATACTGACCGTGCCGGGCTGTCCTCCGTGCGGCGCCCCGTGGGCCGGCGGAGCGCCGTACGTGGGCGGGGTGCCGTATCCGGGAGGGGGCGGCCCGTATCCGGGCGCGGGGGAGAAGGCCGGGGGCGGGGGAGGGTGACCGTAGCCGGAGGGCTCGCCGTGGCCGGGCGCGGAACCGTAACCCGGCGGTGGGCTGTAGCCGCCCGTGCCGGCGTCGTAGTCGTAGCCTTCCGAACCGGGGGGCTGTTCGTGCTGCCAGTCGTCCTTCATCGACGGGTTCTCCGTTGTCTCGGGGGACGTGTGCGTGGAGGGGCGGCTCAGGAGTAGTAGGCCGTCACGGCCAGGAGGACCAGGACGGGGACGAGGAAGACGACGAACATCGCCACGTAGGCGAGGTTGCAGGCCCACGTGTAGCGGAGGAACCGCTCGACCTCGGCCGTGTCGGGGATCTTCGCCAGGGCGGTGACGCCCAGCCCGATCCCGGGGAGGTTGGTCAGCAGGAGGAAGAACCACAGCCCCAAGGACGCGCCCAGCGCGGGGATCGCCAGGGTGAGGACCGCGACCACCAGGGCGGCGACGGCGCCGCCCACGCGCGGGGGCGGCCCGACGGGCCGGGGGGCCGTCACGGGTCGGGCGGTGGGAGGTGGCGCCGCGGACGGAGGCTGGGCCGGGGGAGGGCCGCCGGCGGCGCCGTTCGCGGGTACGGGGCGTCCGAGAGCGGAGCGCTGCTCCCTCTCCCAGAAGGCCCTGGGGCCACCTCCGCCGATCACAGGCCGTCGCGCTCCCCGGTCGTCCCCCTACACCGCATGTTCCGTCCCTCCCGGTCAGACGCCGCCCGCGGACCCGTGGTTCACCCGTCCGCGATCAGTAGTTCGAGATCGGGACGATACCCCCGATCCACGACCCGGCCTGCGTGAGCGCCACGAAGGTCAACACCATCATGACGAAGAACATCACGCCCGCCGCTCCCAAGCAGTACCAGGAGTAACGCGTGAGGGTCTCCGCCTGATCCGGGCGCCCCCGGTCGCGGGCCTGCCCGGCCCGCACCGCGAACACGATCCCGGCGACCCCGAAGAGCCAGTTCGCGCAGCACAGGAACGTGACCGCGTGCAGGATCAGGGCCATCGTGGAGCTGTTGGCGCCACCCGTTCCCGGGGCCGGCCGGTCGTCCCGGACCTCGCGGCCGGTGTCGTGGCGGTCGGCGGACTCGGGCCCGCGCGTCGCCTCGCGGCGGTGCTCACCGTCACGTCCGTGGTCGCGGGGGGACGATGCCCCGGGGGGCAGCGATGCGTTGCTCATGAGGTTGTCTCTCACCGTCGGCGGGTCGACCAACGGCACCACAGTAGCCCGCGTGCCGCGGATGTGGCCCACATGCGTGGCACACACGCGCGGTGATCGCGCCGTCAGTCCACCGCCCGCTCCAGTTCGGCGACGGCGGTGATCCGGTGAATCGCGAACCGGTGCACGGCCGCGCGCGTCGTGTCGTAGGCGGTCAGGAAACCACCGTCGACCCCCGACGGTTCGACGATCCGGCTCACCTGGCGGCCGTCGGTGTCGGTGTAGCCGATCCACACCCGCCGCTCC
>NZ_ANBC01000421.1 GCF_000341125.1 Nocardiopsis lucentensis DSM 44048
CCGGGCGGCTCAGGCGCATGCTCCCGTCGCCGCTCTCGGGAACCGGGTGGTACCCCAGCTGCCGCAGCCGATCGATCAGCGCCGACCGGCTGACCCGGCTCGCGACCACCGTCGGCGCCAGGCGGATCAGTCCGAGGTCCTCGGCGCGGCGGTCGGCGAGCAGCTCCTCCAGCGCCGCCGGTTCGTCGCACCTCAGGTAACTGGAGGCCGAGCCCGCGCGCAGGCGCCCGTGGCGACGGCCCACGTCTGACACCAGGTAGCGCAACGCCTGGGGCACCGGTGTGCGCGAGTGACGTTCGAGCAGGGAGGTGATGTCGGCGACGCCCCGCCCCGCGTCGAGCGCGCGCCGCACGGAGTCCTCGGTGAAGCGGAAGACCGTGGCGCCGCCGGTCGACTCCACGTCCGCGACCAGCGCGAGTTCCCGGGCCAGCTCGGTCACCAGCGGCCCCGGGGCGATCGCGGTCATGTCCCCCTGGAGGAGGACGTGGTCGAGCGGGCGGGGAAGTTCGCCGGCCAGCACCCGAGCGGCCGCGTCCTCGTCACCGTCCAGCAGCGGCCGCGTGTGGTCGGCCAGGGCCCCGCGCCCGGTCAGGCCGAGCGCCGCGGCCTCATCCACGGCCGCCCGCACGAGCTCCGTGTACACCGGGGACTGTCGACGGGGGCGCCGCCAGGCCAGACGCACGGCCAGCGAGTCCGGGAGCGGCGCGAACCCCGGCGCCGCGGTCGCCAGCTCACCGAGCACGTCCCGGCGCGCCTGGGGCGCGGCCGGTCGCGTCAGACCGGGGCCCAGCACGTTGCGCGCCCGACCACCGGAGTCGGTGGACCCGGTGAGCGCGGCGACGCGGTCCGATTCCAGCCAGGCCGACGCCAACCGCAGCCACCGCTGTTCGGCCGGGCTCTCCCGCCACAGGTCGTACTCGCGGGTGGGCAGCCACTCACCCGCGACCCGGTCGTCGGCGCCGACCAGTCCGGCGGCGTGGGCGGTCTCCACGAACAGGGCGGCGGTGGTCTCGTCGGTGTCCATCGTCTGGGCGGCGCGGCGCAGGTCCCTCACTCCCATTCCGCCGTTGCGGAGCACGGCGGCGGGGTCCTGGGACCAGCGCTCCAGGAGTTCCTCGATCGCCCGCAGCACCGTGAAGGCCTGCCCCGCCGCGGCCCGGGTGACCGCGTCCCCGGGGTTCTCCGTGCCTTGGAACGGCGGCGGTTCGGTGGTGACCTCCCGGAACAGCGGTCCCGAGCGCAGCGCCAGGCCGACCTCGCGCGGCAGGGTCAGTGTGTCCTCGCCGGTGGGGACGAGCAGGGCGCGGGCGAGGAGCGTCTCGACCGGGGACGCCGCCGTGGCCAGGCTGACCTCGCGCCGCGCGTCCGACACGGTGCCGTTCGGCGGTCCCCACGCCATGCTGTCCAGAAGCCTGCGCGCCGGCGCCCCGACCTGGTCGACCAGTCCGTTCACCCGTGCCGGGTCGGACAGGAGGGTGGCGACCGTCTCGACGGGGGTGGCGGCGGTGCTGTCGGGCGCCAGGTCGTCGGCGAGCCGCTTGACCGCCCCGTGCGGCAGGGCGCTGAACAGGGCGCGGGCAGGCTGGCCGAGCCGCGCGGGGTGGGGGAGGAGGTCGCGCAGGACCTGCACCGGGCGCAGCCGTCCCCGGTCGGGCCAGACCAGGGCGAGGCGGTGCAGGGTGTCGAGGGCACGAGTCAGGGGATCGTCGGTGGGGACGGGGCTCAGCTCGAGGGCGGCGGCCAGGTCGGCGGGAGGGACGCCGACGGGTTCGCAGAGCCGGTCGTCGCCGAGCGCCACGACCGACTCCAGGACCTGGAGGGTGAAGCGGTCGAGTCGTTCCAGCACGCGCAGGACCGCGTTGCGGCTGGTCGCGCGGGCGGCCAGGGCGCCGATATCGGCGGGCACCGGCTGGGTGAGGTCGGGCCGGGCGGCCAGCAGCGCGGCGAGTTCGTCGTCCGAGCGGCCGCGCAGCCAGGACGTGAACGTCGGGGGGCGGGAGGCCGTGTCGTGACCCTCCGACCCTGGATGGTCCCGGTCCGCCCCCGGGCGGCGCCGGTCGGGCTGTGCGTTGTCGCTCATCGTGTCCACGCTAAGCGATGTCGTCCCGCGCGTCGCGCGTGTGCCCCCGCTACCATTCGTCACCGGGCACAAGGCCGAATTCGAACAGAATTCGATGCCCGGAATCAAGGATAAGGGTTAAAAGCCAGGTCATTGTGGGCCAATATGGGGTCATGTCCCAGCGCTCGGAACAACTGGTACTCGACTATCTGTCCGAGGTC
Organism: Nocardiopsis lucentensis DSM 44048; assembly: GCF_000341125.1. Lineage (GTDB taxonomy): Bacteria > Actinomycetota > Actinomycetes > Streptosporangiales > Streptosporangiaceae > Nocardiopsis > Nocardiopsis lucentensis. The sequence goes on from NZ_ANBC01000421.1 coordinate 2,281, forward strand.
GGCCTGATCCTGCACGGTCGGATGACCGCCAGGGAGCGCACGGCGTACCTGGCCGACCTCCGCTCGCGGATCGACGCCCGCCGCGCGGCGGGGGGCGACCCCGGTCCCGACGCGGCCCGCGAGGTTCTGAGGTCCTTCGGTACCCCGAAGGACCTCGTCCGCAGGGAGTGCGAGGGCCGCGACCTGGACATCCAGGACGACGAGCTCATCCCGCCCCAGCCCGCGCAGGCCAACCGGGAGCCGCCGCCGTGGCGTGGCGGGCCCAACCGCGGCCTCATGGCACTCCTCGACGGGACCGGAAGGCCGGAGGCCGACACGTCCGGAGCGAGCCGGACGGGGCCCGTGCGCGGTGTGGCGCTCGTGGTGCGCGCGTGCCCGGGGGAGGCCGCCGCCCTGGGATTGATGCTGCTGACGGTGCCGTGGCGGTGGGACCTGGCGTTCGTGTGGGTGCTCGCGGCCGCGTTGATCGTGCTCAGCCGGGTGTGGAGCACCCGCGACAAGTGGGTCGGTGTGGGGCTGCCGGTGGTGTCCTGCGCGGTCGCGATGCTCCTGTGGGACGGCGAGGCCAAGTTCATCGACCGGTACATCCAGGAGTCGCTGCCCGCCACGGGCGTGATCGGGCTCGGACTGGCGTGCCTGGTGTGCGTGTTCTACCTGTATCCGAGGGCGCTGCGGTCCGCCCTGGTCGGTGACCGGGCCCGGGAGGGGGTCGTGGAGGGCTGAGGGAGCCCCGGTCGCGCGCTCCGGACTCCGCCCGGGTCATCGCTTGGCAAACGCTCGGAATAGCCTTCTCCGCCCCGCAGGTGACGGCGCGTCCGAATCCGCGACTTCGTGTAGACCTGTCCCTACGCCGACGCGTCCGCACGGGCGGCGGTCGCGTCCCCGGAGGTGACCCGGTTCTCCAGCCCGGGCACCACAGGTCGCGTGGCCCGCGCCCCCGCCGAGTCCCGTCCCACACTCCGCGCTCAGCGGTGCGTGGGCCACCGCCGACGCACGAGGCCCGGAGACAGAAGTCCTCCGGGCCTCGTCGCGTTGTCACGGGGTTCCCCGTCCCCGCGCCGACCAGTCGGGGGGCGTCCGAGCCCTACCGATGGACCGCTGTCGGCGCGCGTCCGCTCGGCCACGGGGGGTGAGATATGCCCTCGCGTCCGAAGGGTCTCTCCCAGTACCTTGGTCATCGTCCCCGGCAATCCAGGGGCGCCACGGGAACGGGTGGGAGGGCGGTCAGGACGCTCCCCGGTGTCCGGATCCCCGGTGCCTGACAGCGAAAGCGTGAGGTCACTACGTGCCCACCGGCAAGGTCAAGTGGTACGACGGCGACAAGGGTTTCGGTTTTCTCACCCGTGACGACGGCGGTGAGGTGTTCGTGCACTCCTCCTCCCTGCCCGCGGGCACGACGGCGCTCAGGCCCGGCCAGAGGGTCGAGTTCGGCGTGGCCGACGGGCGCAAGGGCGTGCAGGCGCTCCAGGTGAAGCTCCTGGAGGGCCAGCACTCGGTCGCCAAGGCCCGGCGCAAGAAACCGGATGAGATGGTCGTCATCACCGAGGACCTGATCAAGCTCCTGGAGGGCCTGTCGGAGGGCTACCGGCGGGGGCGTCATCCCGAGCGCCGTGAGGCGTCCAGGATCGCGTCCGTCCTGCGTGTGGTCGCCGACGACCTCGACGTCTGAGCCCGTGCCCGCCCGGTGGCCGACGGCCCCGGGCGCGGCCCCGTCCGCGCGGCGAGACCCGACCAGGGGGAGGAATCGGGTGAACCTTGACCCGCGGCATGGTCAAATCGGTGCGCGCGATCAGTGAGAATGGGGAACGTGAGCCCTTCTCGACGTTCTCCTGTACCGGACAAGGCCTGTATCGAGGCGGTGGACCTGGCCCGCTCGGCGGCCGCCGAGGTCGGGCGGCCCGAGTGGGTGGGAGAGCAGCGCGCTCCCCAGGTCGAGGGCACCCGCCTGGTCACCCACTACTTCACCTGCCTGGACCCCTCCTACCCGGGGTGGAACTACGCCGTCACCGTGGTCCGCGCGTCGCGCGCCAAGTCGGTCACGGTCAACGAGGTCGTTCTGCTCCCCGGCGAGGGTGCCCTCGTCGCGCCCGAATGGGTTCCCTGGAAGGAGCGGCTGCGCCCCGGTGACCTCGGCGCTGGCGACCTCCTGCCCACGGACGAGGACGACGAGCGCCTCGTCCCCGGCTTCGCGCAGGTGCCCGAGGGCGAACTGGACGAGGAGGGCGCCGACCAGCAGATGTTGTGGGAGCTCGGCCTGGGCCGACGCCATGTCCTCTCCGAGGCCGGTCGCGAGCAGGCCGCCGAGCGGTGGTACAACGGCGAGGCCGGTCCGCGCAGCCCGATCGCCACCGCCGCGCCCGCCCGCTGCGCCACCTGCGGATTCCTCACCCCGCTCGCCGGTGAGCTGCGCCAGATGTTCGGCGTGTGCACGAACGAGTTCGCTCCCGACGACGGCAAGGTCGTCTCGCTCGACCACGGCTGCGGCGCCCACTCCGAGGTCCGCCACCCGGCCGAGCGCAACGAGCCGGTCGCGCCGGTCGTCGACGAGCTGGGCTACGACCACATCACCTTCGAGGACACCGCCGAGCTGGAGCTCGTCTCCGCCGACTCCTGAGTCCGGCTCCCCCGGTCCCCTCCGCACGCGCGCCGGCGGCTCCGCCCCGGCCGCGTGCGGCCCGTGCGCACCACCGCGCGGGTCACCAGGAGGACCGCGAGTCCATGATCATGAACGCGACGATCAGCGTGGCCGTGGCCGTCCACACCAGGAACGACCACAACGTGAACGCGAGGGGGAGGTCGCGCAGCCGCGCGTGGCTCGGGTCCCTTCCCTCCCTCTCGTCCGTCATGATCGTCCGGGGCAGCCACCGGTGGAACGGGCGGACGTTGATCACCACCCCCGCGAGGAGCAGGACGTAGGACGCCAGCGCCACACGGGCCGAGGCGGTCTCGAGGTACACGCTGCCGGCCGCGATGACACCCACGAGGGGAAGAGCCGCCATCCGCCACCGTGATCGCTTCGTCGGCATCCACGGCACGATGATCGCCCAGAACAGGACGGCCGAGCCCGTCGCGGCGGTCCAGTAGTAGGTCATGGGGGCGTCCGGAAGCACGCGCGTCACCGTTCCCGTTCGACTCGGGCGGTCCGGGCGCGACGGCGGTCGCCGTCGGCGTCGGACCGCGGACGGTTGTCGAGAGTCCGACGTAACCGACGTCTTGGTGATTTCCTCGGCGGTCGTGTCCGCGCTCACCCCGTTCGGCGCGTACCGGAGTGTGACTCTCCCGGGCATGGCCTAAGGTCGTTCTGCCGTCCGTGTGCGATCCGGGGCGGCACCGCGCCGGGCTGGTTCGCACCGCAGGAGGAATCCACGATGGCCGAGTCGGTGACCGCTGGGGCGGTCGACCCCTTCAACACCGCCGAGCTGCGCCGACGCGTGCTCGCCGCGTGGGCCGACGCGCCCGCCCGGTTCCGTGAGGACGCCAACGCCGAGGAGGACTTCGCGCTCGGCGGCTACCGCGACCGCGTCGTGGTCGAGCTGGCCCAGAACGCCGCCGACGCCGCCCGACGCGCCGACGTCCCCGGGAGGCTGGCCCTCACCCTGGAGGACGACCGGTTCACCGCCGCCAACACCGGCGCCCGCCTGACCGCCGAGGGCGTGGAGTCCCTGTCCACCCTGCGCGCCTCCACCAAGCGCGGTGAGCACGGCTCCGCGGGCCGCTTCGGCGTCGGGTTCTCCGCGGTCGCCGCGATCAGCGACGAGGTCACCGTCTCCTCCGGCGGCTCCGCCGTGTCCTTCAGCGCCGGACGGGCCGGGAAGGCCGTCGCCGAACTGCTCACCGGGGGCACGGCGCACGAGGACCTGGCCGAGGAGGTGGAGCGTCGCTCCGGACACGTGCCGATGCTGCGCCTGCCCTTCCCCACGACCCCGGTCGATGCGCGGGGCTACGACACCGTCGTCACACTGGCCCTGCGCGACGCGACCGCCCGCGAACGCGTGCGCGACCTCCTGGACGCCACCGGCGAGGCCCTGCTGCTGGCCCTGCCCGGCCTCACGGAGGTCCGCGTGTCCGTCGACGGCGCCGAACGCCTCCTCACCCGCGACGACACCGACCCGGCGGGACCGGTCACCACTCTGCGCGACGCCGACGGCACCCGGCTCACGCACTGGCGGGTGCTGACTCGCTCGGGCGCCTTCGACCCCTCCCTGCTGGCCGACCGCCCGGTCGAGGAGAGGGGCCGAACGGAGTGGGAACTGACCTGGGCGGTGCCGGTGGACGCGGACGGTGTCGTGGCGACCCTGCCCACCGACGTCGAACCGGTCGTGCACGCGCCCACGCCCACCGACACCGAACTCGATCTGCCCGCCGTCCTCATCGGCACCTTCCCCCTCAGCACCGACCGCCGCACCGTCCAGCCCGGCGCGGCCACCGACCTGCTGCTCTCCGAGGCCTGCGACGCCTACTGCGCGCTCCTGCGCCGCTTCGACGCCCGTGCCGCGCTCGACCTGGTACCGGGTACGCGCGTGGGCGGCGGAGCGGTCGACGCCGCCTTCCGCGCGCGCGTCACCGAACCGCTCCAGAACACTCCGTTCCTCGCCACCGCGGCCGGGGCCCCCGTGGCACCACGCGACGCCGTGCTCCTCGACACCGGCGGCTCCGGCGGCGCGGGTGAGCTGGTCGGGGTCGTGGCCGAACTCGTTCCGACCCTGCTCCCCGGCACGTGGAACCCGCGCCACCCCGCACTGACCGCCCTGCGGCTGCGCCGTGTCGGGCTCGCCGACCTCGCGGACCTGCTCGGTGACATCGAACGGTCGCCCGACTGGTGGGCGGAGCTGTACGGCGCGCTGGAGATCGCGGGCAGCGGAGGAGCCGACCTCGACGAACTGGGCGCCCTGCCGGTCCCGCTCGCCGACGGCAGGCTCGTCCACGGACCGCGCTCACTGCTGCTGCCCACGGAGGACTGGGCGGAGGTCGCCGACGCGCACGGTGAGCGGCTCGACCCAGCCGCCCTGTCCGCGCTGGGAGTGCGGGTGGTCCACCCGGACGCCGTGCGGCCGCTGCTGCGCCGCCTGGGCGCGGTGGACGCCAACCCCGCCACCGTCCTGTCCGACCCGCGCACCGAGGCCGCGGTCCGCGACTCGTTGGAGGCCGAGGACCCCGAACCCGTGGCCGAGGCCGTCCTCGACCTGGTGGCCGCCTCCGGGATGACCGTGGCCGACGCCCCCTGGCTGGCCGACCTGGCGCTGCGCGACGATGAGGACGGGTACTCGGTGGCCGCCGAACTGCTCGTGCCGGGCGCGCCCCTGGCCGGACTCCTCGTGGCGGACGCGCCCTTCGGGACGGTGCACGAGGACGTCGTCGAACGGCACGGCACCGAGGCCCTGCGCGCCGTCGGCGCCCTCTGGGAGCTGACCGTGGTCCGGGCCGAGGAGGTCGCGCTCGGCGAGGAGCTGGTGTCGGCCTTCGACGGGGCGGCCGGCGACGGCGGGCCGGACGGGCTGGAGGACTGGGCGGACGAGGTGCTGGAGCGGGTCGGTGACCCGGACCTGCCGCCGGTCGTGCCGGAACTCGTGTGCGTGGCCGACCTCGACTACGTGGCCGACGACCAGTGGCCGACGGCGCTGGCGATGCTCGCGGGCGGTTCGCTCCGCGAGGCGGTCACGTCACCGACGCGGGTGCTGCTGCCGGACGGGCGCGTGGCCGACGTGCCGTCCTACACCGCGTGGTGGCTGCGCACGCGCGCCCTTCTCGGCGGGCGTGCCCCGGTCGAGCTGCGCACGGAGGACGCGGACGCGGCGCTGGTCGGGTTGTACGACGAGGTGCCCGCCGACGTCGATCTGGAGTTCGCCCACGCTCTGGGCGTGCGCACGACCCTCGCCGAACTGGTCGCCGACCCGGACGGACCGGACGACCTGTTGTCCCGGTTGTCCGATGCGGCGCGGCACGTGGACCGCACGGCGCTGCGGCGGGTGTGGACCGCGCTCGCCGGGGTGGACACGGACCTGGTCACGCCGCCGAGCCGGGTACGCGCGGTGCACGGCGGAGCGATCGTCGTGGCCGACGCCGAGGACGCGGTGGTCGTGGACTCACCGGACCTGCTGCCGCTGCTCGACGACCGTCCGCTCGTGCTGGCCCCCGCCGAGGCGGCGGAGGCGTTGGCGGACGTGCTCGACCTGGACCTGGCGAGCGAGGCCGTCGACGGCGAGGTGGGGGCCGGCGGCGAGATTCGCCAGGTCCCCGGGGAGGCCGAGCTGTTCCTCGACCCCGGCGGCGAACCGGACCGGACCTACCTGCACCACCAGACGCTCACCGTGGACGGCGTGGAGGTGGAGTGGTACGTGGGTGACGGGTTGGTCCACGCCGCCACCGGCGGCGGCCTGGCCCGAGCGCTGTGCTGGCGCGCCGGGCAGTGGGACCGCCGACACCTGGTGGCGGCGGTTCTGCGCGACCCGTCCGCCGCCGCGACCCTGCTCGCCGAGGCCGACCTGGACTGAGGGGCGGTCGCCGGGGTGCGCTCAGGCCAGGGCCGCGGCGAGGCGCTCGCCCAGACCCTCCTCCCGGCCGCCCCACCCCGTGACGTCGACCTCGTCGCCGACGGACAGCGTCCCGGGTCGGGTGACCGCGAACTTGGCGCCGAACGCCACCCCGCCGCTGTCCGCGCGGCGGTAACCCGCCAGGGAGCGTAGGGGTTCGGGGCCGTCCTTCTCCCCCCGGTCCTGGTCCACGGTGGTGACCGCGCAGCGGATGCACACCTTGGCGTAGCCCAGCTCCGCGTCACCGAGGCGGACGGCGCGGACGCGGTCCTCGGTGTGTGGCTCCGACCAGCCGGAGACGATGACGTTGGGGCGGAAGCGGTTCATGGGAACGGCCTCGCCGCCAGCGCCGGTGATCCGTTCGTTGAGCAGATCCAGGGAGGCCAGCGACGTCATGAGCACGGCGGTGCTGTCCGCGAAACCGCTGGTCCCCGAGGTCAGGCCGCCGGTCTCGCGGGCGTGGTCGCGGGGGACGCGCACCAGCCGGCTGGCCGAGCCGAGCGCCTCCGACAGCCACGCGGCCACCTCGTCGCCCTGGTCGACGCCGACGAACGGCTTCTTGTGCAGCACCACGTCGACGCGCGGCCCCTCGGGGTCGACCTTGAGGTCGAAGGGGTCGAGTCCGTCCAGACGCAGGCTCACACCCGTGCCCTCGGCGTCGATGCCCGCGCGCACGAGCGCCATGCGCGGGTCGACGCGCTGGCTGCGGAAGGCCCCCCGTGAGTCGACGACCATGAACGTCCGGTCGTGGGCGATCCCGGCGGGGGTCATCTCCGCGCGGGAGACGCTGGTCCCGGCGCAGCCCTTGACGGGGTAGCGGACGAGTTCGGTGATGCGTGCCATGAGCCGAAGGTACCGCGTGGCCACCGGAGTGAACGCGGTGGGAGGCGGGCACCCGGATCGGACTCTCGCACTCCGCGCGGCCCACCGTGCACCGACCGAGTACGGATCCGGCGCCGTCGGGACCGGGCGGGGACCGGGCGGCGCGGGTCCGCTCCCCCAGCCGCCCCGCCCGCGTCCACGGGCCCGTGGAACCGGAATGGGCCGACCCACGTCACAGAAGGGAATCGGTCCCCCTGATACCGGGGCTGGAAGTCGGGCGTCATCCCTCCCCCTTCTTGGAGATCATCAATGATCCGCGGACTCGTCCCCCACCCCCAGAGCGGTGCCGTCCTCCCACGGGCGGCCGCCGGAGTCGCCTCCATCGCCCTCGCGGCGGCCCTGACCTCCTGCTCCTTCAACATCGGCGAACTGGAGCCCGTCGGCGAGGACGCGACACCCCCCGCCGAGACGGAGGAGACCGGCAGCGAGGAGCAGTCCGGGCAGACCGGCGCCGCCGAGGACGGCGTTGGGGAGGGAACCAACACCGGCGCCGCCGGGGAGGAGCTTCCCGTGGACCCCGCCGAGGCCGTGGCCTGGGACGAGGAGACCTTCTGGCTCAGCGGGTCCGGAGACGCGCTCTACCGGATCGACTGGACGCCCTCGGCCAGCACCGCCCTGGAGTTCACCCACACCGGCGGCGCCAACTTCATCGTGGTCCCCTACGACGCGGACGGGATCCGCTTCGGCAGCCTGGTCAACGAGATCGGCGCCTACGAGGGCGACACCGTGCTCGGTGACGCGGTACTCCTCGGCGACGCCGGCGGCATCGAGTTCATCCACATCCAGGCCGACGGGGCCTGGACCATGGGCCGCTGATGCGCCCCGCGTGACGGAGGCGGGACGTCCCGCCTCCGTCACGCGGTGATTCACCGAGTGCGCTCGGGGAGGGGCGCGGGCCTGCCGCGGTGAATTCGCTGGCCCGTGACGGTGCCGCGCCGTAGGGTGCCCGGCATGTCCCGAACATCCGAACCCTCACCGCCGTCCGGCCTGAGCATCGTCCGGGGCGACGCCACCAGCCCCCACGCGCCAGGGCCCAAGATCATCGCCCATGTGTGCAACGACCGGGGCGGCTGGGGCAAGGGATTCGTCCTCGCGTTGTCCCGCCGATGGCCGGAGCCGGAACGCGACTACCGGGCCTGGCACCGCGCGCGTGCCCGCAACGACTTCACACTGGGCGCCGTGCGGCTCGTGCGGGTCCGCCCCGACACGTGGGTGGCCAACATGGTCGCCCAGCACGGAACACGGCGGGGGAACAGCGGTCGACCGCCCATCCGCTACGAGGCGGTCGCCGCCTGCCTGCGTGCGCTCGCCGCGCACGCCGACGAGCTCGGGGCCACCGTGCACATGCCGCGCATCGGCTGCGGGCTTGCCGGGGGGAGGTGGGGGCGGATCCAGCCCCTCATCGAGGAGGAGCTCCTCGCCCGCGGGGTCCAGGTCACCGTCTACGACACCGACTGAGGATCCGTTCCTCGGAGCGGTCATCCCGGGGCCGCCGTTCGGGCGCTGCCGGGGCGCCCACGGATCGAGGTCGCGCCGCAGGCGTCCGTTGGGGCTGGCGGCGGGCGGGACGAGGCCAAGCGGCGGGCCCCGAAGAACGCCTCCTACCGGGCCACAACGCCCCTCCTACCGGGCCACCCGGAAGAAACCCTCCGAGATGAGCGTGCGCAGCGCGTCGGGTGTGCGTTCCCGGACGACCTCCGGGTCCTCCCCGATCAGTTCGGCGATCACGTCCAGCAGCGGTCCGACCGGCATGGTGCCGTCGCACACACCGGCCAGGGCCGCCTCGACCGTGCCGATGCGCGCGACCCGGTGCAGCCCGTCCCGCTGGCGCAGGACGATCTTCTCCGGGTCCGGCGCGCCCGGACGCCCAGCGCGCTCCTCCATCACCCCGGGCGCGAGGGCCACGTGCGCCGACAGCAGGGCCGCGTCGGTGAGCCGCAGCGCGGTCATCGCGCCGTCCACGACGTCCGGCAGGTACGGGCCGACGGGCTGCTCGATCTCGTGCCGCAGCTCCTCCACCCGGACGGTGGCGTCCTGGGCGGCGTCGTTGCGCAGGCTGATCCAGCCGAACCCGATCCCCTTGATGCCCTCGCGCTCGAAGTAGTCCAGCCAGGCGTCGTACCGGCGCGTGTACTCGGGGGTGCCGTGCTCGCAGGAGTCGCGCAGCCACAGCTCCACGTACTCCGCGGGGTCCTGGACGTCGCGCTGGACCACCCAGCCCGAACAGCCGGTGCCGGTCACCCAGCCGCCGACCCGGTCCTCCCAGTCGTCGCCGTCGGAGTGCACCCAGTTGGCGAGGAGCTGACACCAGCCTCCGTCGGTCAGGTGCGCGGGCGCCTGGCGGACCAGTTCGGCGCAGACGGTGTCGCCGGGCAGGTCCGACTCCCGGTAGGTGTACCGCGCCGACTCGGGCGTGATGACGAACGGCGGGTTGGACACGATGAGGTCGAAGCGCTCGTCCGCGACCGGCTCGAACATCGACCCCTGCGCCAGNCCCGCCAACCGCACGGCACGCGGGTTGAGGTCGGTGGCGACCACCTCGCGGGCGCGTGCGGCCAGGTGCAGCGCCTGCACCCCGCACCCGGTGCCCAGGTCCAGCGCACGCTCGACCGGGCCGTCCACGATGAGCTGGGACAGCGTCGCCGACGCGCCCCCGGCGCCCACCACGTGGTCGGGGCGCGGGACGGTCCCGCTGCCCGGGCGGACCTTCGGGTCGGAGACCACGAATCCGGGGCGCCCCTCCTCCAACTCCCACGGACCCAGGTGGACCAGGGCGCGCACGACGGGGCCGTCCGCGCCCGCGGTGTCACGGTCGACGGTGACGAGTCCGGCCTCGGCGAGTTCGTCGACGGGGAGGATGGCGCGCGCGGCCCGTTCGGGGATGGGCGTCTGGAGCCACCACAGCCGCAGCAGCAGTCCGAGCCGTTCGTCCCCGCCGGTGGCGCGCAGGGCGGGCACCAGTTCCTCACGGGCCAGCGCCCGTGCGGCGGCGTCGCCGAGCCGGTCACGGACGCCGGACACCGTGTAGTCGGCGTCGATGAGGATGCCGCGGAGTCGGTCGGCGAGTGCGCGAGGGAATTCTGTCTCAGACACCCGCCCATTATCGGTCAGGCGCGAGAGTGCCCCGCTGGTCGGCGGGCGGATCAGGAGGGCCCGGGGCCGTCGTCGCGGGTGGGGGAGGCGGCGCGTCCGGCGGCCTCGGCGCGTTTGCGGAACAGGCGCGGGATGTAGAGGAACCCGAACACGCCCAGGACGATCCCGGTCACACAGACGCCGATCCACCAGCGTTCGGTGTTCGGGAGGCCGTCGCCCATGGAGATCAGCACGACGAGGGCGATCACCCACGCCACGGTGCCGATGGCGGCGGGGACGCGGTAGTCGCTCTCGTGGACTTCGGGGTCGGGCTGGCGAGGTTTGCGCACGCACCCAGGCTATCCGTTGGGGGCCTCTCGCTTCGTGGGGTGCGTTCGGTCACACCGTGTCGGCCGATCATCCGACCATATGGCGATTCCTATGAAACATGAGTGTCATTAGTGACCTGTGTTGTACAAACATGCAACTAACCTGGCCCAGAATCCTTGTTGTCCCGTAACGCGACCAGGTCAGGCTGACGACGTGAGCACACCGAACACATCCCCCAATGTGTCCAAGGCCCCCTCGGGACCTGTGGACCGCTTCTTCCGCGTCACCGAGCGCGGCTCGAACATCGCGACCGAGATCCGCGGCGGTCTGGCGACCTTCTTCGCCATGGCCTACATCGTCGTTCTCAACCCGTTGATCATCGGCACCGCCGCGGACGTCAACGGCGACACCCTGGGCATTCCGCAGGTCGCGGCCGTCACCGCCCTGGTCGCCGCGATCTCCTGCCTCCTCATGGGCGTGGTCAGCCGCTACCCGTTCGCCATCGCGGCGGGCATGGGGCTCAACGCGGTCGTCGCCTACGGCCTCGCCCCGCTGATGCCGTGGTCCGACGTCTTCCTGCTGATCATCGTCGAGGGCGTCCTACTGCTCATCCTGGTGGTCACCGGGTTCCGCACCGCGGTCTTCGCGGCGATCCCGCCGGGGATCAAGACCGCGATCGCGGTCGGTGTGGGCCTGTTCCTGGCCTTCATCGGCCTGGTCAACGCCGGGTTCGTGCAGGCCGGCGAGGGCACCCCGGTCCAGCTGGGCGACGGCGGTCTGAACGGCTGGCCGATCGTGGTCTTCGTGCTCGGCCTGTTGGTGAGCGTCGCGCTGTACGTGCGCAAGGTGAAGGGCGCGCTGCTCATCGGCATCGTCCTGGCGACCGTCGTCGCGATCGTCGTGGAGACCGTGTTCGGCGGCGGTGACGCCGAGGGCGGCCTCGGCTGGAGCCTGACGGTTCCGAGCCTGCCCGCGGGTGTCGGCGACATCGCCGCCCTGCCCGACCTCAGTGTCATCGGCCTGTTCGCCGACGGCGGTCTCGACGTCCTCGGGCGGTGGGGCGACATCGGCTTCGCCACGGTCCTGATGCTGCTCTTCACCCTGCTGCTGGCCGACTTCTTCGACACGATGGGCACCATGGTCGGCGTCGCCTACGAGGGCGGACTGGTCGACGAGGACGGCAACATGCCCAACACGCGCGAGGTTCTGGTCGCCGACTCCCTCGGCACCGTCCTCGGCGGCCTCGGCTCGGCCTC
>NZ_ANBC01000422.1:0-1346 GCF_000341125.1 Nocardiopsis lucentensis DSM 44048
GCGGCGGGCGTCGGTGAGGGCGCCCGCACGGGTATCGCGCCGATCGTCACCGGCGGCATGATGCTGCTGGCCACCTTCTTCACCCCGCTCGTGTCCCTGGTGCCGTTCGAGGCGGCCACGCCGGTGCTGGTACTGGTGGGCTTCATGATGATGACCCAGGTGGTCAACATCGACTTCCGGGACCCGGCGCTCGGCATCGGGGCGTTCCTGGCGATCATCATGATGCCGTTCACCTACTCCATCGCCAACGGCATCGGCTTCGGTCTGCTCGCCTACGCGTTCGTCCGCCTGGTGCAGGGCAAGGCCAACCAGGTGCACCCGCTGCTGTGGGTGATCTCGGTGATCTTCCTGATCCATTTCGCGGAGGCCCCGATCTACGCCCTCATCGGCTGATCCCCTCCGCGTCCCGGCGACGGGAATGCGTGTGGTCGTGAACGGCGTTGACCCCAGTGATGAGTCAACGCCGTTTACCATTGTGTAGCCCACCCCCGGCCCCGACCACCACGGCCCCGCACCACGAGCCCGACAGGGCGGTGAGGGGCTGATGTCGCGCCTGACGATGTTTCGATCCCTGGCCGTCCGCAACTACCGCCTCTACGCGTTCGGCCAGCTCATGTCCAACCCCGGGACGTGGATGCAGCGCATCGCCCAGGACTGGTTGGTCCTCCAACTGAGCGGTGGCAGCGGTATCGCGCTGGGCATGACCACGGCGCTCCAGTTCCTGCCGATGCTCCTGTTCGGGCTGTGGGGCGGGGCGTTGGTGGACCGCCTCGACAAACGAAGGATGCTCGTCCTCACGCAGGGTTCCATGGGTGTGCTGGCCCTCGCGCTGGGTGTCCTCGCCACGGCCGAGGTCGCCCAGGTGTGGCACGTGTACCTGTTCGCCTTCGGGCTGGGGCTCATCACGGTCCTGGACAACCCGGGGCGCCAGGCGTTCGTCCCGGAGATGGTCGGCCGGGACCACCTCAGCAACGCCATCGCGCTCAACAGCGCCAGCTTCCAACTCGGCCGGGTCACCGGACCGGCCATCGCGGGCCTGCTCATCGCGTTGATCGGTAGCGGGCCGGTGTTCATGATCAACGGGGTGTCGTTCGGCTTCACCATCGTCGCGCTGTTGATGATCCGCACCGGCGAGCTCCAAAAGACCGACCCGGTGGCGGGCGGCAAGGGACGGATCCGCGAGGGCCTGCGGTACGTCAGCGGCAGGCGCGACCTCGTGCTGCTGCTCGTCCTGGCCGCGTGCGTGCAGTTCTTCGGCGCGAACGGGCAGAACCAGATCGCGCTGATGGTGAACAACGTGTTCGAGACGGGCGCCGCCGCCTTCGGCGTGGCCGCCGCCGCGCTGG
>NZ_ANBC01000422.1:1351-2294 GCF_000341125.1 Nocardiopsis lucentensis DSM 44048
ACGGCCGAGGCTGAGCCTGGTGCTGTTGGGCTCGCTGGGGTTCGGGGTCTCCCAGGTGGTCGCGGCCGTGATGCCGGGCTACGTGTCGTTCGTGGTGGTGCTCGTGCCGATGGGCATCGCCTTCATGACCTATGTGACCACCCTCAACGCCACCTTTCAGCTCAGTGTCGACCCGCAGATGCGCGGCCGGGTGATGAGCATGTTCATGCTGGTGTTCATGGGCGTGGCCCCGCTCGGAGCGCCCGTCGTCGGCCTGATCGCCGACGGGTTCGGCCCGCGGGCCAGCCTGACGGTCGGCGGCGTGGTGACGATCGCGGTCGTCACCGTGCTGGGCGCGCTCCTGGCGCGGACCAGGGGCGTCCGGCCGCGGGACCTGCTGCCCGGGCCCCGCGGCCGCCGGGGGACGTCGCGCTCTGCAGGTGGGGAACCGGCCGGGCCGGAGGAACCGGCGGAGACCAGGGACGGGGACGACGGGTCCCGGGAGGTCCCGGCGGCCCGCTGAGCCGCCGTGCCTTCGCGGGGGCGGTCCTCCTCGCCCGGGGCCGCGGGCGGTGGAAGCATCCCTTCCGGGGCTGACGGGAGTCCGGCCGGCTGAGGTCCGAGTGCCTGGAGATCATCAGCGGTTTCGGGGGGTGGACCTCCCCGGGCTTTTCCACCGCGGGCCGGGGAAGGACGGGGGTATGAGACTCTTCCTCGCGCTCAACCCTCCGGCGGCGACCCTGGACGCCCTGGGCGAGGCGGTCGAGCGCGGCCGGTCGTACGCGCCCCGGCTGCGCTGGACCGCGCGTGACGGGTGGCACATCACCCTGGTCTTCCTGGGAGAGGTGGAGGAGGACCGGCTGCCCGACCTCACCGAGGCGATCGGCGCGCGGGCCCGGGAGCACCGCCCGCTCTCCCTCGCCGTCGAGGGCTGGGGCCGGTTCCCGCCGAAGGGCAGGGGCCC
>NZ_ANBC01000423.1 GCF_000341125.1 Nocardiopsis lucentensis DSM 44048
GGGCGGGCGTCACCGGTGACACCGACGCCCTGGACTCCCTCGCCCGAGGGATGCGCCGGGCCGCCCGTTCGGCGCGGATCCCGGTTGAGCGCCGACCCTACGTGCCGCATGTCACGGTCGCGCGGAGCCGCCCCCCGAGCGACCTCACCGGGACCCTCGACGCCCTCGGCGCCCTGCGCGAGAACGGCTGGCGGGCGCGTGACGTGCACCTCGTCGAGAGTCGCCCGGGATCGGCCGACCGCTACCGAACCGTCCGGAGGTGGGCGTTAGGCTGGGAAACCGATTCCGACCGATCACCGGAGCTGGACACGCCATGAGCATGCTCACCAACAACCGCAAGCAGCGCTGGCTGCTGCCCGTGGTGCTCGGTTCGATCATGCTCATCGTCGTCCTCGGAGCGCTCCTCAACTGATCCCGGCCGCGCGGGGCCGCCCCGCGACCCTCACGCGGTCGCCGAGACCAGCCCGACCGCGTGCGCCACGAGCGCCGCGTTGTCGTGCGCCTCCGTGCCGTCCGGCAGCCGCATGGTGTCCTCCAGCCCGATCCGCACGTCGTAACCGGCGGCGGCCGCGGCCTCCAGCATCGGCCACGCGGTCGCGTCAGCACCGTGCAGCATGCGCGGCCGGTCCAGCCGGGCCCGGTCCAGGAGCGAGATCACCGCGTCCGCGTTCGCGCGCGCGTCCGCCACGGCGACCTGGGTCGGTTCGACCAGGACCGCCGCCACCGGGATCTTCGTCGCGACCAGGATGCGCGCCGCCTCCACCGTCCACACCCCGGCCTCCACCGCGACCCTGCGGTCGTCCAACAGGTGCACGAGGTCGACCGACCCCGCCTCGTGCAGGTTCACCGTCACCGAGTCGGGCAGCGCGGACGACGCCCACCTCTGCACCAGGTCGTACCGGCGCCAGGGGTCGGACTCGGCGGACAGGGAGGTGGTCAGCGACACGGGCACGTCCGGTCCCTCGGCGCGCAGGTGTTCCATCAGCGGAGCGACCACCTGCGGTTCGAGCGACTCGGCGCCCCGGGAGTCACGCGGATGGATGTGGACGGCGGGCGCNCGCCTCGACGACGGCGTGCGCGTCCGCCACGAGCTGGTCCACGGACACGGGCAGGGCCGGATGCGCGCCGGGACGGCGGTCTCCGTTGAGACAGGCGACGATCCTCATGGGCCCTCCTTACGGCGCTCCGTATGCGACATGTGCCCGTTCCCCCACGGGTGCAAGCACCGCGTCGCGCGGCCCTGGCAGGATGGCGACCATGAATCGACCGCTCGCACTCGCCGTGGCCGCACTCCTCGTCGCGGCCTCGGCCACACCGGCCGCCGCCGCGACGACCGAACCGGACGACGGCGGTACCGGCGGACTGGACTACCCGCGCGGAGGGGAGGGGCCCGCGGGGTCGGAGACCGCGTTCACCCTCCAGGACCCGGGGATCGCGGAGTCGAGCGGGATCGCCCCGTCCATGCTGCACGAGGGCGTGTGGTGGACGCACAACGACAGCGGCCCCATCGAGCCCGAGGTGTACGCGGTCGACGAGAACGGCGAGACCCTCGCGACGGTCACCCTCGCCGTGCGGTTGCGCGACTGGGAGGCGATCACCGTCACCGAGGGGGCGGACGGCACCCCGGAGGTGCTCGTCGGCAACATCGGCGACAACTTCGGCGGGAGCTGGCCGAACGTCAGCGTCTACCGGTTCGCCGAACCCGAGACGCTCGCCGACGCCACCGTCGAACCCGAGGAGATCACCCTCGTCTACGCCGACGGAGGGCGCGACGCGGAGTCGATGATGGTCGACCCCCGTGACGGCCGTCTCTACGTGGTGTCCAAGGAGTTCTCCGGCGGCGTGTACGCGGCGCCCGAGGAACTGGACCCGGCCGGGGTGAACACCCTGGAGCGGATCGACTCGGCCCCGCTGTTCGCCACCGACGCGGCCTTCTCCCCGGACGGCGATCGGTACGTGATCCGTACCTACTGGGGGGCGAACGTCTACGACGCCACCGACGGCGTGCCGGGCACCGCCCTGGGGTCGTTCGAGCTCCCGGAGTCGACGCAGGGCGAGTCGATCGCCTTCACCCCCGACGGCACCGCGCTCATGGCCGGGACGGAGGGGGTGGGCGCCCCCGTGTGGCGGGTGCCGCTGCCCGACCGCTACCTGTCCGGAGAACCGGGCGAACCGGCGGAGACGGACCCCGAGCCGACGGAGACGGAGAGCGGGTCCGCGTCCGACAGCGGCTCGGGCCGGGCCGGCGCGATGCCGTTCATCCTGGGCGGCGTGGGCGTGGCCGTGCTGGTCATCGGCGGGATCGTGCTACTGGCCCGCCGGGGTTAGCGTCCCCTCCACCGAGTCCATGATCCGGCGCCAGTGCTCGCGGCGCCTCGCCCGCTCCCGCGGTCCGCCCATCCGCTCCTGGTGGAAGCGCAGGACCGAGCGCTCGCCCTTGGGGGTGACCGCGACCTGCACGGTGGTCTCCGCGCCGTCCGGAGGCCGGTGCGTGAGCCGCACGTGGTAGCGCGGCCCCTCGCGGAGGCCGCGCACCTCGCCCTCGGCGCCGTCGGCCGTGCGGTAGCCGCCACCCCGGCGCAGCTCGACCGATGGTGACGGGCCGAGCCACAGCTCCAGGCCCTCCTCGCCGGTCATGAACCGCCACACCCGCTCGGCGGGCAGGGGGAGCGTCCGGGACACGCCGATCTGGTAACCCGCGTCCCGTGTCAGTCCGACCTCTCCCATGGAATCCTCCTACTGGTTCTCGCGACGGGCGCGCAGCGCCCTCACCTTCTCGCGGTTGCCGCAGCGCTCCATCGCGCACCACCGCCGCCGTCCGGGCCGAGAGGTGTCGACGAAGAGCAGCAGGCAGTTGTGTCCGCCGCACTCGCGCACGCGGTCGGCGAAGCGGCCGGTGAACAGTTCGACGGCGTCGCGCGCGACGGTCGACAGCGCTTGCGAGGCGTCGGCGGGGCAGACCCAGGAGGCGGTCCCCCCGGGGGCCATCTCCGGCACCAGAGGCGCCTTGGCGGCGAAGCGGTTGATCTCGGCCACGTCCTCCGCCGGCAGCGCCCTGTCGTGGGCCGCCGCGCGGGTCACGCGCAGGATCGCGTCCCGCAGGCGGCGCGCGTCGCCCACGTCGCCCTCCGCCACCCCCACGTCCGACGGGCTCAGGCGGAGGCGGCACGCAGCCAGCCAGGCGCGCAGGTCGTCGGGGGCGTGCAGAACCTCCCAGCGGGCCAGTTCGTCGGGGCCGCCCGTGGTCAGCAGTTCCAGGCACAGCGCCCCCGGGTCGAACAGGTAGCTCGCCCCGTTCGGAGGGTGCATCGGTATGCCCGTTGCGCTCGCGTTCATGTAACCAGTATAACTGGAATCACTGACACGGGGAGCCCCCGGACGAACCGAAGGAGACCACCGATGGCCGTGGACTGGCAGCTCGTCGTGGACTGCGCCGAACCGCTCGCGCTCTCCCGCTTCTGGGCGGCGGCCCTGGAGTACGAGCCCGAGGACAACGACGCGCTCATCGGCCGCCTGGCGGCGGCGGGCATGGTCGGGGAGGACGACTACACCGTGGTGGACGGGCGCAGGGCGTTCATCACCCTCGCCGCGATCCGCCACCCCGACGACCCCGTGCAGGAGGGCAGCGGCATCGGCCTGGGCCGACGCCTCCTCTTCCAACGGGTCCCCGAGGGCAAGGCGGCGAAGAACCGCCTCCACCTCGACCTGCGGGTCGGGCCCGAGCGGCGCGCCGAGACCGTCGAGCGGATGGAGGGGCTCGGCGCGACCGCCGTGCGCGCGATCGAGGAACCCGGTGTCTCGCTCGTCACGATGCTCGACCCCGAGGGCAACGAGTTCGACGTCCAGTGAGTGTCGTCCCGGGCCTCCGCCTCGGCCCGGGTTCGGGCGGCCGAACGGCAACTCCTCGGGGTGGCCGCTCTATGGAATCAGGGCCCTACCCCTCCGGGGTGAGGAAGTGCTCCCGGACGAGGAAGGCGTGGCGGGAGAAGTCGGTGAACACCCCGTCCACCCCCGCCTCGAAGAAGGCCTCGTACTCAGCCGCGAAGCCCCCGTAGTCGCCCGGCTCGCCGTCCGAGCGCAGCTGCTCGGGCAGGAAGTGGTTCTCACTCCGGAACGTGTACGGGTGCACCACCAGCCCCGCCTCGTGGGCGTTCGCCACCAGGTCGGTGGGCTCACCGAGGTCGCCGTCCTCGGTGGTCGGGATCACCAGGCTCTTGTGCGGGCCGATCGCGTGCGCGAAGGAGGCGACCTCCGCCAGGCCGTCCGGGGTGGTGTAGTGCAGCCAGTGCTCCTCGGTGCCCATGAGGTAGACGAGGGGCAGCTCGGTCTCGGCGAGCTTGCGCAGGCTCTCCGCCTCGAAGGACTGGAGGAACACCGGAACTCTCGGCTCCGGGCCGGTCAGCCCCGCTTCGCGCAGGGTCGCGATCAGCGTCGGCTCCAGCTCCAGCCCCTGGGACACGTGGTAGGCGGGGTGCTTGGTCTCCGGGTAGATCCCGATCGGGCGTCCCAGCTCCTCGGTGAGCGCGAACGCGAGCTCGATGACCTCGTCCAGGGTCGGGATCTCGTAGGACCCGTCCATCATCGCGTTCATCTTGCGCACGTCCTGCAGCCGCTCCACCGCGCGCAGGGTCTTGATCTCGGCCAGGGTGAAGTCCTGGGCGAAGAACCCCTCCACCTCGTGCCCGTCGATCGTCCGCGTGGTGCGGCGGTCGGCGAACTCCGGGTGCTCGGCCACGTCGGTGGTCGCGCCGATCTCCTGCTCGTGGCGGCAGATCAGCTTCCCGTCCTTGGTGGCGACGAGGTCCATCTCGATGAAGTCGCCCCCGTACCTGGCCCCCAACTCGTAGGAGGCCAGGGTGTGCTCCGGGCGGTGACCCGACGCCCCCCGGTGCGAAATGATCGTGATCGGGAGTTCCTTCTTGTTCCTGCGCACAGCCGAACCGTCCTGGGAAGCGGAGTTAGACGACAGAGTCCTGGGGGATCACGGCCGCCCCGTGAGAGGGGCCGAAGGACCCATTCTCCCCGAGGCCGCACCCCGCTCCGACCGTGACCGACGAGCGCTCCCCGGCTCCGGCGCACCCACGGCCCGACACGCGCCCCCGGACACGGCACGGGGCCGACCGGCGACCGGTCGGCCCCGTGTGACGGACGGCGCCGCTCGGGCGGTGCCCCTCAGGACAGGCGCGAGAGCACGAAGTCCACGCACTCGGTGAGCTTGTGGACGTCGCCCGGCTCCACGGCCGGGAACATGGCGACGCGCAGCTGGTTGCGGCCGAGCTTGCGGTACGGCTCGGTGTCCACGACGCCGTTGGCGCGCAGGACCTTCGCGATCGCGGCGGCGTCGACGTCGTCGCTGAAGTCGATCGTGCCGACCACCTGCGACCGCTTGGCCGGGTCGGTGACGAAGGGCGAGGCCACCGGGGACTTCTCGGCCCAGTCGTACAGGATCGACGACGACTCGGCCGTGCGCGCGACCGTCCACTCCAGGCCGCCCCGGGTGTTCATCCACTCGAGCTGCTCGGCGAGCAGCAGCAGTGTGGCCACGGCCGGGGTGTTGTAGGTCTGGTCCTTGCGGGAGTTGGCCACCGCCGTGGTCAGCGAGAAGAACTCCGGGATGTACCGGCCGCCCGCCGCGATCTCCTCGACGCGCGCCAGGGCCCTGGGCGACATGACCGCGATCCACAGGCCGCCGTCGGCCGCGAAGCTCTTCTGCGGCGCGAAGTAGTACACGTCCGTCTCGGCGATGTCGACCGGCAGACCCCCGGCGCCGCTGGTGGCGTCCACGAGCACGAGCGCGTCGTCGTCGGCGCCCGCCACCCGCCTGATCGGGGCGGCCACACCGGTGGAGGTCTCGTTGTGCGTGAGCGCGTACACGTCCACACCGGCCTCCGCGACGGCCTCGCCGTGGCTGCCCGGATCGGTGCTGACGACGGTGGGCTCCTCCAGCCACGGAGCGCCCGCGGCGACCTTCGCGAACTTGCTGGAGAACTCACCGAACGCCAGGTGCTGCGACTTGGAGCGCAGCAGACCGTGGGCGGCGATGTCCCAGAAGGCGGTGGTGCCGCCGTTGCCGAGCACGACCTCGTACCCCTCAGGAAGGGAGAAGAGGTCGCTCACACCCGAGCGCACCCGGGACACCAGGGACTTCACCGGCTTCTGACGGTGGGAGGTGCCCATGTAGCGGGCGCCGGAGGAGGCCAGCGCCTCCAACTGCTCCGGGCGGACTTTGGACGGGCCGCTGCCGAAACGGCCGTCGGAGGGCAGCAGGTTCGCGGGAATCTGAATGTCGTCGGTCACGGTCTCCAGGGTAGTGGTGGCACCCCTGACACCGCCGGTCAGGGCGTGGATTGGCGGCGTGAACATCCGTGACGGCGGTACGGGGAATCACACGCGACCGTCCCCGTTCCCGGACGGGAGCCCGCGAGTCAGGGGTGGCGCGGGGGACACGTGACGCGAGAGGATGCCCCACGTGGACCACCGAAACCCTGCCGAACTGCGGAAACCGTACATGGGCGACCCCTTGCGCCGAGCCGACCTGGCCGACCACCCCATGACGCAGTTCCACCTGTGGTTCGACGAGGCCTACGCCTCCGACCTCGCCGAGCCCAACGCCATGGTGCTCTCCTCGGTCGAGGCCACGGGGATGCCGCGCGCCCGCACCGTCCTGATGAAGGGCTACGACCGCCGCGGGCTGCGCTTCTTCACCAACTACACCTCCCGCAAGGGTCAGGCCCTGGACGCCGATCCGCGCGCCGGCGTCGTCTTCCCCTGGCACGCCATCCGACGCCAGGTCCTCATCGCGGGGCGGGTCACCCGCCTGTCGGACGCGGAGAACGACCGCTACTTCGCCTCCCGCCCGCGCGGGTCGCAGATCGGGGCGTGGGCGAGCGAACGGCAGTCCCAGCCGGTGGCCGACCGCGACGAACTGGACCGCCTCTACGGCGAGTTCGATCACGTGTGGGCCGAGGACGAGCCGATCCCCCGCCCCGCCTACTGGGGCGGCTACCGGNAGGGCGGCGCCGACCGTATGCACGACCGTTTCGTCTACACTCCCGACGGGGCCGGGGGCTGGCGGATCGAGCGGCTCGCCCCCTGAGGAGGCGCCTCAGAGGGGCGCCCCCCGCGCGGATCGCCCCTGAGGGGCCCGGGGCCTCCGAGCGGCTCCCCGCACCCTCTCAAACCCCTCTTTCCCGCTCTTTCCCGCCGTCCCGGGCGTTCCGAGGGCGCTTCGTACGCCCGTTCGGTATATCGTGGCCCGGGCCGGGGCCGCGCACGAGCCCCAGGAGACCACGACCCCACGCGCGGGGACCCGTACCCCGGATCGGCGGGGTCCGCCGCGCCGGGGCGGACCGCCGCGCGCCGGGTCCCGACCGGATCGACGTTCGCGCAGCGTGTCCGTATCGTGAGACCTCGTCGAAAATCGGGTCGGTGCCGTCGCGATATGCTTGCGGTATCGGTGGTCGCTCCCGCGGTCCTGCGGACGTCCCGGTCCCCACTCGGCCTCTGGGAATCACGCACCCCCGGCCTGTGTTGTGAGAGACCTGCCGTGCCCGCCGTGACCACGCGACGGGCACAGAGCCTTGGGAGGGGAGACTTGACCGCACACGGGCTGATCGACACCACGGAGATGTACCTCCGGACGGTCTTCGAGCTCGAGGAGGAGGGGATCGTCCCGCTTCGGGCCCGCATCGCCGAACGTCTGCACCAGAGCGGCCCCACCGTGAGCCAGACCGTGGCCCGCATGGAGCGCGACGGTCTGCTGCGCGTCGAAAACGACCGTCACCTGGTGATGACGGCGGAGGGCCGCCGACTGGCCACCCACGTCATGCGCAAGCACCGCCTCGCCGAGCGCCTGCTCGTGGACGTCATCGGCCTCCCCTGGGAGGACGTCCACATCGAGGCCTGCCGCTGGGAGCACGTCATCTCCGAGGCGGTGGAGGAGCGGCTCGTCACCCTCCTCAACGCCCCCTCGGTGTGCCCGCACGGCAACCCCATCCCCGGACTCGACGAACTGGGGCTGGAGGACTACGCGCCGGAGCCGTTCACCGACGACTCGATCGTTCCCATGATCGACGTCGCCGGCAACGACGACATCACCGTCACCGTCCGGCGTATCAGTGAACAGTTGCAGTCGGACGCCGACATCATGCTCACCCTTCGCCGATCCGGGGTACAACCGGATCAGGAAGTGGTCCTGCGCGCCTCGGACGACGGGGTTCGCGTCACGGGCGGTGAGGCCGGGTCCGCCGAGCTTCCGGCGGATGTCGCCGGACACATCTTCGTCGCCAAACCGTGAACCGTTCGTATACGTGGATTGGTGGCACATCGGGATTGTCTCAATGCGCTGCGGGAACGTTGACGGTGTTGCTACGCTCGGCCCAAGGTGCGGTCGTTCGGGGTACCGGGAGCGGGCATGTGCGCAGCTCATGACGGCGAGGTGGCGGCTAGATGACACGGTGGGGTGAGCCCTTCCGGGAGAGTGACGCGCTCGCCACGGCCGCCGTGGTGGACCAGGCGCAGATCGCCATCGTCGTCATCGACCGATTCAGCCTGCTCAGGTACTGGAACCCCTTCGCCCGCGAGCTCTTCGGCTTCGTCGACGGCCGCGACTACGTCGGTCTCTCCCTGCTCGACATCGGAATCCACGAGTCCGACCGCGAACACGCCTCCCAACTGGCCCGCCGCGTCCTGCGCGGTGAGCCGTGGGAGGGCACCTTCGCCGTGCTCAAGGGCGACGCCAACTGGATCCACGTGCGCGCCCAGGCCGTCCCGCTGCGCAATGACGAAGGCGAGATCGACGGCATCACCCTGATCGCGCGCGAGGCCCTGCGCAGCGGCCGGGTGGAGGAGCAGTACGGTCTGCTGGAGCGGATCGGCAGCCGCCTGGCCAGCTCGCTGGAGTTCGACTCCACGGTCAAGGGCGTGGCGGGCATCCTGGTCCCGCAGTTCGCCGACCACTGCTTCATCGACCTGTACGACCACGAGCGCCTGGTCCGGCAGGTCTCGGTGCACGCCGAGGGCTGGTCCCCGCCCGCGCGCACGTGGTACGAGGTCGGCGACGAGGTCCACTACACCGAACGCCACTTCGTCACCCAGGCCCTGCGCCGCCTGGAGACCGTGGTCAGCGGCGACTACCTCCTGGAGAACTCGCCCAACGACCGGTCCAACCTCGTCTCCCGCCAGGTCGGCGTCACCTCCGCGATCGCCGCCCCGCTGCGGGCGCGCGGCGAGGTGCTCGGCGTGCTGACCCTCGCACTGTCCGGGCTCTCGCCCCGGCAGAAGAGCACCTACGGTGGGTTCGACCGCGACCTGGTCGGCGCGATCGCCTCGCGCGTGGCCCTGGCCATCGACAACGCCCGGCTGTTCGAGGAGGAGCGCAGCACCGCGCTGGCCTTCCAGAACAGTCTGCTGCCGAGCAGCTTCCCGCAGCTCGACGGCCTCACCGTCGCGCACCGCTACCTGCCGGCCGGGCCGCTGCAGGCCCACGGTTACGGCGTGCAGACCCAGGTCGGCGGCGACTTCTACGACGCCATCCCGCTGTCCGCCGGACGCGTGGGCCTGGTCATCGGCGACGTGGAGGGGCGTGGTCCGCACGCGGCGGCCGTCATGGGCCAGCTCCGCGCCGCCCTGCGCGCGTTCGCCCAGGCCGACCGCGAACCCGCCGACATCCTCCGCGAGCTCGACGAGTGGGTCCGCCAGCTCGGCCAGCCCGACGGCGACGGCGGCACCTGGATCCCCAGTGTGAGCTGCCTCTACATGGTCTACGACGCCTGGTCGCGGGAGCTGTCCTACGCCAACGCCGGGCACGCCTCGCCCCTGCTGGTCACCTCCGACACGGTCGAGACCCTCGACCTGGAGGTCACCGACCGCATGTTGGGCGTTCGCGCGCGCGGCGCCGCCGGCGAGGACATCGTCTACCACCAGGCCGACCTGCGGCTCCCGATCGGGGGCACCCTGGTCCTGTACACCGACGGCCTGGTGGACCGGCGCCCGGCGGGCGGTCGCCCCGACCCGGAGGGGGCCCTCCTCCGCCTGGCCGAACGCGTCACCGAGGTCGCGGACAAGGACGTCGAGCAGATCGCCGAGGCGGCCGTGCACAGCGTGCCGGGCGAGATGGACGACGACACCGCGCTCCTGGTCGTGCGCACCCACTCCGACGAGCTCGCGCTGCGCGAGGGCTGGTTCCAGTCCGAGGCCTCCACCGTGGGCGAGGCGCGCCACCTGGCCGCCAACACGTTCGCGGAGTGGGGGATGGACCGCGACCAGGCGGAGCTGGCGTGCCTGCTGGTCTCGGAGATCGTCACCAACGTCGTCATCCACGCCACCCCGCATCCGGTGCACCGCGAGTTCACGGGCAACGGGGTCATGGACTCCGAGACCCCCTTCGACGGCGGCGTCGCCGACGAGTTCGACGAGGACTGGACCGACCTGCTGGAGGAGGCCGCCTCCACCGACGAGTCGAACGAGGACCCGGCGGAGAAGGAGTTCCTGCTCCGCCTGCGCCGTGGCGCCTCCGCCGTGTGGGTGGAGGTCTTCGACCACGATCTGAGGCTGCCCCGCATCCGCAGCGCCGCCGCGGACGACGAGGGCGGGCGTGGGCTCTACCTCGTCGAGCAGCTCGCCGCGCGCTGGGGTTCGCGGCCCACCCCGGACGGCAAGGCGGTGTGGTTCGAGATGCCGATGCACGGTGAGGACGCCGAGGAGCGGGCGGACGAGGACCGGACGGAAGGCGCCTCGGCCGAGGGCCCCGTCTGATCCGGCTCGGTGAGGGCCCCGGTCCCCCGGGCCCGATCCCGCCGGCGAACGCCGGGGGAAATCCCCGTCACACTCCTTGTCCTTCTCGGGCACGCTGAGTAACGTGCGCCCTGACGCGTGCCCCCGCGCGTGACCGGTTCCCCCCGCCGGAAGGACCCCCATGACCCGCCCCCCGCGGTTCGGCGCCCGCGCCCTCCTCGCATCACTGCTCCTCGTCCTCGCCCTCCCCGGCGTCGCGCTCGCCGCCCCGCCGTCCGCCCTGCCCACGAGTCACACCGAGGCCGAAGGGCGGTGGCAGCCCGCCTTCGACTACGACACCGACGGCTGCTACCCCACTCCCGCCATCGGCCCGGACGGCACCCTGAACGGAGGGCTGAACACCTCCGGCGCGCTCAACGGGAACTGCCGCGACGCCCACGACCTGGACAACACGAACTCCTACTCCCGCTCCCGCTGCGACGCCAGCGGCTGGTGCGCGTACATGTACGCCCTGTACTTCGAGAAGGACCAGGTCCTCCCCGGTTGCTGCGGGCACCGGCACGACCTGGAGCACGTCGTGGTGTGGGTCCAGGGCGGCGAGGCGCGGTACGTGTCCGCCTCGGCGCACGGCGAGTACGACACCCGCCCCGCCTCGGATGTCCTGTGGGAGGGCACGCACGCCAAGATCGTCTACCACAAGGACGGCTGGTCCACCCACGCCTTCCGGTTCGCCGCCGGGCACGACGACCCGCCGGAGAACCACCACGGCGTGTGGCAGTACCCGGACCTGGTGGGCTGGGACCACTTCCCGCCGGGCATCCGCGACGTCCTCACGTCGGCGGACTTCGGCAGCGCCCAGCTCGACCTCAGGGACGACCGGTTCGCCGGCGCGCTCGAGCGGGCGATGCCCCCGGGGATCGACTTCGACCCCCACGCCGTCGGCTGAGCCCTCGCCCGGCCGCGGCGGTCACGCGCGCTCCGGCGCCCCGGCGAGATGGTCGTTGACGCGGCGGAGCAGGGCGAACAGCTGCGCGCGCTCGTCGCGGCCGAGCGGGGCCATGATGTGCTCGTTGACGTCGTCCAGGACTCGGTCGAGTTCGGCGAGGCGACGCTCGCCGTCGTCGGTGATGGTGATGACGTTGCGGCGCCCGTCGGCCGGGTCGGGCGCGCGGCGGATCCAGCCGCCGCGCGCGAGAGCGTTGAGCACCGCGACGAGGTCGCTCTTGTAGATCCGGGTGCGGTCGGAGAGGGCCGCCTGGCTCGCGGGGCCGAACTCGGCGAGGGCGGCGAGCACCACGAAGTCGTCCTTGTGGGCGCCCACCGCGCGGAGCGCGTCGCCCGCGGCGCGCCGCGTCTGGACGGCCGTCATCCCGACGAGGCGCGAGAGTTGGCCCCTGAGCCGCTCGGGGGTCCGGTCGCCGTGGTCGAATCGCAGTTCGTCGCCGCTCTCCATGCGGGCAGCCTACCCCGCTTGTGTTAGGGACACTAACGATGTATTTTCGTTCGCGAGGTTAACGTTAGTGATTCTAACTATTTGAGGGGTCACCATGGCCGACACCGAGACCCTGGTCCGTGGACTCGCGGACCGCGCCGAACTGGCCGACCTGGTCGCCCGCCACAGCCTGTGGATCGACGAGGGCCGCTACGACGAGACCGACCGGCTCTTCACCGAGGACGTCGTCGTCCGGTCCCCCCGCGGGGAGGCCCGCGGCATCCCCGCGCTCGTCGAACTCGCCCGCTCCGGCCATGACCGCTACCAGCGGACCATGCACTCCAAGGCCAATCTCGTCATCGAGGTCGACGGTGAGACCGCCGCGGTGCGGGCCCACGACGTCGCCGTCTTCGTCATCGACGACACGACGGAGGCTCTCGCGGCCGGGGTCCACCGCTACCGTGCGCGCCGTACCGGGGACGGCTGGCGCTTCGACCGCCTGGAGGTCACCCCGGTCGCGCTGACCGAGGCCCTCGGCCGGGCCCTCTGAGGTGTGTTCCGCGCCCGCTGCTCGGCGTGCGGCGTCTTCTGGACAAGTCGTAATACTCGTATTACGCTGATGTGATGGCGAAGGTGAGAATCAGTATCAGCCTTGATCCGGATGAAGCCGATCGCGTCAGGTCACACGCTGATCGTGCGGGGATGGATGTGTCGTCCTACCTCGTCAACGCCGCGATCCGTCAGATGGCCGAAGTCGAGGCGGCGGAGGCGGAGTTCGCGGCTGTCGACGCGCTGATCGCCGATGCCGAAGGGCGGGCCGAGCACTACGGGCCCGTCGACGATGCGGACGCCGAGTCGCTGAGTGCGGATGAACGCCGTGAGGTCGACGAGGCGATGCGTCTGGTCTACGGTGCCGGAGAAGCTCCGGGCCGGAGCCGGGGCGAGGTGGCGTGAGCGTCCGCGTGCCCGTTTACGACACAGGGATGCTCATCGCGTTGGCCGCGCGTAAGGCCAAGGCGGTCCAGATACACCGGGGGCTCGTTCGGGCCCCGCACCGTCCTGTGGTCCCCGGCCCGGTTCTGGCCCAGGTGTGGCGTCCGGACCCGGCGACCGTGCACGCCGTGAGCGCCGTCCTGAAGGAGTGCACGGTGCCCCAGGCCCGATCGTCCTCGTCCGCCCTGCGGCCCACGAGTGCGGGGCAGGCGGAGTGCATCGCGTGCGCGACCGCTCCGGACATCACCGACTGGCGGCGCGTCGGCACGGTGCTGGGTGTGGCGGACCTGCCCGCGAAGAAGTGTCCGGACGCGGTGGACGCCCTTGTCGCGTGGGTCGCCGTGAAGCATCGGAGCGCCGTGGTGTTCACCAGCGATCCCGCGGACATCACCGCCTACGTCGAGGCGATCGGTGCCGATGACGTGCACGTGGTCGCGGTGTGACGTCCCGGGCGTACCGACCGGGGCGAGGTGGCGTGGGCGTTCGTGTGCCCGTTGACGACGTCCGGCGGGCTCAGCGCCAGGACCACGCCCACAGCAGCAGGCACACGAACACGAAGAAGACCACGATCCCGCTGGTCGTCCACGGGATGTGCACCTTGGGCCGGAGCTTGCGCACGCCGATGACGAGCAGTACGACCAGCAGGCCCATGACGATGAGGCCGTCCCACGCACCGCTCATGACCGATCCGACCCTTCCCGAACGGGGGCTGTCTCACAGGCCCAGGCCGCGTCCCACGATCTCCTTCATGATCTCGGTGGTGCCACCGTAGATCGTCTGGACGCGGGCGTCCTGCCAGGCCTTCGCCACCGGATATTCCATCATGTACCCGTACCCGCCGTGAAGCTGGAGGCAGCGGTCCATCACCCGGTTGCACATCTCGGTGGTCCACCACTTGGCCATGGCGGCGTCCTCGACGGTGAGTTCGCCCCGGTTGAGCAGCTCGACGCCCCGGTCGACGTACACCCGCGCCATGTCCACCTCGGTGGCCATCTCGGCCAGGGCGAAACGCGAGTTCTGGAAACGCCCAATCGGGCGGCCGAAGGCCGTGCGTTCCCGGCAGTACTCGATCGTGTGCTGGAGCATCGCGTCGGCGGAGGCGGTCGCGCAGGTGGCGATGGACAGCCGCTCCTGCGGCAGATTCCGCATCAGGTGGATGAACCCCTGGTTCTCCGTCCCGACGAGGTTGGTGACCGGCACGCGCACGTCCGAGAAGAAGAGCTCGGCGGTGTCCTGGGCCTTCATCCCGACCTTGTCCAGGTTGCGCCCGCGCTCGAAGCCGGGAGTCGCGCGCTCGACGGCGACGAGCGAGAAGCCCTGGGCGCCCGCGTCGGGGTCGGTCTGGCAGACCACGATCACGACGTCGGCGTTGACGCCGTTGGTGATGAAGGTCTTCTGCCCGTTGACGACGTACTCGTCGCCGTCCCGCACGGCCGTGGTACGGATCCCCTGGAGGTCGCTCCCGGTCGAGGGCTCGGTCATGGCGATCGCCGTGATCAGCTCGCCGCTGGCGAACCCCGGCAGCCACCGGCGCTTCTGCTCGTCGGTGGTCAGCCCGACCATGTACGGGGCCATGACGTCGTTCTGGAGGGTGATGCCCAGGCCGCTGGCGTGCGCGCGGCAGATCTCCTCGTTGACGATCGTGTTGTACCGGTAGTCGTGGATCCCGGTGCCGCCGTACTCCTCGGGCACGCCGTGGCCGAGCAGGCCGACCTCGCCCGCCTTCGTCCACACCTCCCTGGGCACGATCCCGTCCTTCTCCCACTGGTCGTGGAAGGGAACCACCTCGCGTTTGAGGAACTCCCTCACGCTCTCGCGGAAGAGGTCGTGGTCGGAGTCGAAGAGTTCCCGCTTCATGTGCTGCCCCGAGAGTGTCGTCGGTCACGTTCGCTCACACGTTAACCGAATCGGATTCGGTTTTGAAGGGGGCGGGCAAGCGCGGGCAAAGGTTCCCGCGGACGGGGCGATTCCCCCGCTCCCCTGACCCGGCCGCTTCCTACCGTTGCCGGAGGGGCCGCCGTCGCCGGGAGACGGCCCGGGCGGGGGGAGTACCGATGGTGCGGAGCAGGGGCGACCGGCGGGAACGGCAGGGTGCGCGTATCGCGGTCATCATGACGGCGCTGATGCTGAGCGTGCTGCTCTCGGCGCTGGACCAGACCATCGTGTCGACCGCCCTGCCGACGATCGTGTCCGACCTGGGCGGGCTCAACCACCTGTCCTGGGTGATCACCGCCTACCTGCTCGCCGTCACCGCCAGCACCCCGCTGTGGGGAAAACTCGGCGACCAGTTCGGCCGCAAGAAGCTCTTCCTCGGCTGTATCTCGGTCTTCGTGGTCGGCTCCGCCCTGTGCGGGACGGCACAGGACATGCTCCAGCTCATCATCTTCCGGGGGATCCAGGGGCTCGGCGGGGGCGGCCTGATGGTGCTGGCCGCGGCGATCATCGGCGACGTCGTCTCAGCCCGGGAACGCGGGAAGTACCAGGGGCTGTTCGGGGCCGTGTTCGGTGTCGCCAGCGTCGCCGGTCCACTGATCGGCGGATTGTTCGTCGACCACCTGAGCTGGCGCTGGGTCTTCTACGTCAACCTGCCGCTGGGGATCGTCGCCTTCCTCCTCGTGCTCGCGGTCCTACCCCAGCACCGTCCGGAGGGCCGGGGGCACGTGGACTACGCGGGGATCCTGCTGCTCGCCGCCACCGCCGTGTGTCTGACGCTCGTGGCCGCCTGGGGAGGGTCGATGTACCCCTGGACGTCGCCGGTGATCCTCGGGCTGGCGGTCGCCGCGGTGGCCCTGGGGGCGGGCTGGTGGTGGACGGCCGGCCGCGCCGAGGAGCCGGTGATGCCGCTCGGGCTGTTCCGCGACCCCGTGATCGTGGTCCCCATGGCCATCAGTTTCTGCGTGGGGGTCGCGATGATGGGCTCGATGGCCTTCCTCCCGCTTTTCCTCCAGGTGGCGCACGGTCTCTCGCCCACGGCCTCGGGCCTGTACCTGCTGCCGATGGTCGGCGGCCTGTTCCTGACCTCGATCGGCAGCGGCCGCCTGGTCGCCCGCACCGGTCGCTACAAGGTCTTCCCGGTGGTGGGCATGGCGGTGACGTCGGTGGGGCTGTTCCTGCTCTCGACCATGGGGCCGGACACCGCCGACGCGGTCATGGGCGCCTACTTCTTCGTCCTCGGCTTCGGTCTGGGGCTGGTGATGCAGGTGGTGATGCTGGCCGTGCAGAACGGGGCCGAGTACCGCGACCTGGGCGTGGCCACGTCCTCGGTCACGTTCTTCCGGTCGATCGGCGGCTCCTTCGGGACCGCCGTGTTCGGTTCGGTGTTCGCCGGGCGGTTGGCCGCCAACCTCGCCGACCGCGCCGAGCAGATCCAACTCCCGCCCGGAGTGGACATCTCCATGCTGGAGAGCGATCCGCGCACCGTGGACCAGCTGTCCCCCGAGACGCAGGCCTCGTTCCTGGGGGCCTACGCCGACGCCGTCGACACCGTGTTCCTGTGGGCGGTGCCCGTGGCGCTGGCCGGGTTCGTCCTCGCGGTGTTCCTCCGGCAGGTCCCGCTGCGCGCCACCGTGGAGTCCCCGGATCTGGACGAGGCCGTCTCGCCGGTCGTCGCCGCAGGACGCGGCCCCCTCGCGCACGTGGAGAAGGCGGTGTTCCGACACTGCGGCAGGGAGGGTGCCCGCGGGATGTACGACCGCCTGCGGGAGGCCAGCGGGTTGTCGGTCTCCTCGGAGGCGTGCTGGGTGCTCAGCCACCTGGGAACGATGGGACCGTTGAGCAGGGAGGAGGAGGAACGGGTCGCCAGTGTCTCCAGTGAGTGGTGGGAGCGGATCCACCGGGAGCTGCTGGAGGCCGGGTACCTGGCCGAGGAGGGCGGGCGCTGGGAACTCACCCGGAGCGGGGTCGAGGCGGCGAGGGCGGTGTTCGACGCCCAGCGCACGGCGCTGCGGTCGCTGCTGGCCGACTACGGCCCGGACGAACACCCGGAGGTGGTGGCCGCCGTGGAGCGGATGACCGCCGACACCCTCGGGGACGACGAGGACGCCGAGGCCCTCGGCAGGGACCCGGGCACCCGGGGGGCGTAGGCAGTGTTTTTGGGGCCCGCCGCTTCGCTTCGGCCCGCCCGTCGCCCTCCACCACCCTCAACGGACGGCCTTCGGCCGCGGAACCTCCCTCTTCGTCGCCCTCCACCGCCCTCAACGGACGGCACCCCTCTCGGGTGACCGTTCCAGAAAACAGGCCTAGCCCGGCCTCCTCGGGGGATCATGGCGGGTGCGTTGCCCCCTGAGAGAGTGAGTTCGATGGCCCCCGCATCCCGTTCCCCCAAGCGCCGGCGTAGGAGTGACAAGCGCCGTTCCGCCGAGCACAGACGCAAGCGCGCCGCGCGGCGTGCCGCCGAGCGCCGACGGGAGTTCGACCGGCGCCGTCCCGCCGGCGCCGGGCACCGGGGGGAGCGCGACGCACCCCGCGCCACCGGACGCCGCCGGGAACACGAGAGGCGCCGTGCCATGGCCGTCCTCGCGGGGTGCGTCGCGCTGCTGCTCCTGCTCGGCCTCGGCGTCTACCTCCTCGGGGACTGGGAGTCCCCGCCGGACGAGTGGCGTGTCACGGGGTTCGACGCCCAGGTCACCGTGCACGCCTCGGGATCGGTCGACATGGTCGAGACCGTCACCTACGACTTCGGGGACCGGCCCTCCCACGGCCTGACCCGGGAACTGCCCGAGACCGGGTGGATCGACGACTACGGATGGCGCGACTTCGGCCTCACCGACGTCCGGGCCCAGAGCGCCGACGGCCTGCCGGTGGAGATCAGTCCCGGCGAGGGCGACCCTCGTGCGGAGAGTCGGACCGTCGTGCGCGTCGGCGACTTCGGGGCCGACCCGGAGCTCACCGGTGAGCACGTCTTCGAGATCGCCTACACCTACGAACGGCTCACCACACCGGGTGCGGACGGCGGGGCGCGCTACTACGCCGACATCGTCGGCAGCGGGTGGAGTGTCCCCGTCGAGTCGGCCACCGCGGCGTTCCACCTGCCCGACCTGGCAGACCTGCCCGACCCGGACGAATCGGAGGAGGCGTACGACGCGATCGACGCCGCCTGCCACGCGGGTGACGTCGGCGACCGCGGCG
>NZ_ANBC01000424.1 GCF_000341125.1 Nocardiopsis lucentensis DSM 44048
CGCCGAACCGCTGCTGACCGCCGAGCACGGGAGGCTCTCACCCGGGCAGGCCATGAGCGTGCGGCTGTCCCTTCCCCCGTCCGTGTACTCCGCCGACCACACGGCCCGGGACGAGGGCTCCGCCCAGCCCGAACCGCCCTCCGCCGACCTCCTCTCCACGGCCGTCGTCGCCATGATCTTCCCCTGCCTCCTGGGGCTGGTGCTCGGGCTGAACCACCTGGCCGAGTACTTCCTCGAACGCAAGGGCTGGTCGGGGAGCGGCTCCCGGGGCGGAGGCATCGGCGGCGGAGGCGTCGGCGTCGGCGCCGGTGGGGGCGGTGGTGGCGGAGGAGGCGGCGGCGCCGGTGGGGGCGGTGGCGGTGGCGGCGGTGGCTGACCGCGGCGCGGACCGCACCGGAGGACTGCGGGGCGACCCCGCTGACCTGTGGCGGAGGGGAAAGAGCGGGGCGGGGGCTTGCCACGGCAGCCAAACCGAATACAGTTCGGTTTAGAACCGTCACCCACGTCCCTGGAGGACCCCCGTGGCCGAGGCATACATCGTCGGCGCAGTACGCACCCCCGTCGGCACGAAGAAGGGCGCGCTCGCGGCCGTGCACCCCGCGGACCTCGGGGCGCACGTGCTCAAGGAACTCGTCACGCGCACCGGGGTCGACCCGGCCGCGGTCGAGGACGTCGTCATGGGCTGCGTGACCCAGGCCGGGCCGCAGGCCCTCGACCTGGCCCGCACCGCCTGGCTGTCCGCCGGGTTCCCCGAGTCCGTCCCCGGCGTCACCATCGACCGCCAGTGCGGCTCCTCCCAGCAGGCCGTGCACTTCGCCGCCCAGGGCGTGATGTCCGGGACCCAGGACCTGGTCGTGGCCTCCGGCGTGGAGAACATGGGCATGGTCCCCATGGGCGCCAACGTCCAGTTCGCCATCGACAACGGCCTGGGCCTGTACGGCGAGGGCTGGGTCGAGCGCTACGGGACGCAGGAGATCTCCCAGTTCCGGGGTGCCCAGCTCATGTGCGAGAAGTGGGGCTACAAGCGCGAGGAGCTGGAGCGCTTCGCCCTGGAGAGCCACCAGCGCGCGGCGCGGGCGATCGAGGACGGCCGCTTCGACGACCAGATCGCGCCCCTGGCCGGGGTCGCCCGGGACGAGGGCGTGCGCGCCGACACCACCCTGGAGAAGATGGCGGGCCTCAAGCCGCTGCGGGAGGGCTGGGAGCTCACCGCCGCCGTCGCCAGCCAGATCTCCGTGGGCGCGGGCGCGGTCCTGCTCGCCTCCGAGCGGGCCGTGCGCGAGCACGGCCTGACCCCGCTCGCCCGGATCGTGCAGCTGTCCCTCGTCGGCGATGACCCGGTGTACATGCTCACCGCGCCCATCCCCGCGACCCGGATCGCGCTGGACAAGGCCGGGCTGACCATCGACGACATCGACGTCACCGAGATCAACGAGGCCTTCGCGCCCGTTCCGATGTCCTGGATCGAGGAGCTGGGCGCGGACCCGGCGAAGGTGAACCCCAACGGCGGCGCGATCGCCCTGGGCCACCCGCTGGGCGCGACCGGAGCCGTCCTGATGACCAAGCTGGTCAACGAGCTGCACCGGTCCGGTGGCCGCTACGGCCTCCAGACCATGTGCGAGGGCGGCGGGCAGGCCAACGTCACCGTCATCGAACGGGTCTGAGGACGCCCGGGGACGGGATTGACCCCGCGTGCGGCTGGAATTCACGCGGTCGCACGCGGGGCTGTCCCTCTTCCGGCCTCACCCCGACCGGGGCTTCGGTGGCTGGTACCCGGTGTGGGCGGGCCAGATGTTGTGGTTGCGGTGGAAGACGTTGTCCGGGTCGAACTCCCGCTTGACCTCGGCCAGGCGCTGGTGGTTGTCCAGGCCGCGCCCGGCCACGACGCGCTCGGAGCCCTCGTCCCCGACGAAGTTCAGGTAGACGTCCCCGGTCCGCCAGGGCTCGGTGTCCTCGCACACGCCGTGCACCCAGTCACGCGCGTGGTGGTCGTCGGCCGGGTCCTCCCACATCGCCAGCGGGTGTACGGCCCACGCGGCGTGCCGCCACGGCACGGGGTAGTCGGCCTTCGACCGGTCCATCGCGCCGCCGAACGGGAAGAGGACGTGCTGGGTCGGGGAGGGGACCAGCATCTGGTGGGCACGGGCGCAGAACCTCTCGATGAACTCGTCCGGCAGCGAGTTCAGGTGCTCCACCGACCAGTAGTTGCGGTAACCGGGCGGGTCGTCCAGGGCCTTCTGCGCCTCCGCGTAGGGCATGTCGGTGAGGAGTTCGGCCTCGGCGCCCATCCGCGTGAGCGGAGCGGCCAGGTCCCGGAGCATCCTCTCGTCGCCCACGCAGGTCAGCACGACCGCGCACATGAGCGTGCCGACCAGTTCGTCGGGGATGAACGGTTCCGGCTGGGGGACCAGGTAGATGACACCGCCGCCGAGTTCGTCGGGGGCCTCGTCCATGAGGTTCCGGTACACGCGGACCACACCGGGACCGGTGTCGGGGTGGAAGAGGAGCAGCCCGAGCGAGAACCTCGGCAGCGGGTGGAGGCGGAAGGCCAGTTGGGTGGCGACGCCGAAGTTGCCGCCGCCTCCGTGCAGGGCCCAGAACAGCTCCGGGTTCTCCCCGGCCGAGGCGTGCACCCGATCCCCCTCGGCGGTCACCAGGTCCACGTTGAGCAGGTTGTCGCAGGCCAGGCCGAACTTGCGTTCCAACCACCCCGAGCCTCCGCCGAGCGCGAAGCCGGCGACGCCCGTGGTCGACACGCGGCCCCCCGTGGTGGCCAGCCCGAACGGTGCGGTGGTCGCGTCCAGGTCGCGCATGAGGGCGCCCCCGCCGACCCTGGCCTCCATCGCCTCCGGGTCCACCGTCACGGAGTGCATGCGGCGCAGGTCGATGACCAGGCCGCCGTCGGTGAGCCCCATGCCCGCGACGCTGTGGCCACCGCCGCGCACGGAGAGCTCCAGGTCCTCCTCGCGCGCGCATTCGACGCAGCGGCGCACGTCGTCGACGGACGCGCACTCGGCGATGGCGCTCGGGTGTAGATCGATCATCCCGTTGAAGACCGTGCGGGCGTCCTCGTACTCGGGGCCACCGGGGGTGAGCACCGGGCCGGTCAGCCTGGAACGGAGGGCTTCGAGCGCGGTGTCGGACATCGCTGCCTTGAGCTGGGCCATGGCTGTCTCCCTCGCCGTGGCGCGGCCGGAGCGGCGCGGGCCGGGCGTGCCGCTGTTCCCTACCTCTCAGCGTAGGCCCGCGACCCGCCGCGAAATAAGCCCACTTTGAACGAAAATTGCCTGATCATACGTGCTCAGTGGCGGTCCGGCGGCGAGCACGCCGCCTTCTTCCGCTCCTGGGCGCGCTCCTTCATCGCGGCCCGCTCCTCGGCCGTGAACCCTTGCAAACCACCACGGAGACCGGGTCGGTGGCCGGGGCCGACGGGCCGGGGCTCGTCAGGAGTTCTCCGGGCCCGGCTCGGGGGGCTTCGTGTGGAGGACCGCGCGGGCCTGCTCCGCGGCGCGGAGGATGCTCTCGCTGATGAAGTCGCTGAAGCGGGCCATGTTCTCCAGACGGACGGCGGCCGGAGTGCCGTGTCCGAGGACGCTGACGCCCTGCCGCGCGGTCTCGGCGATCCGGGTCATACCGCGGGCGCCGTCGATCGTCGACTGGTACCAGACGTCGTCGTCGACGAGGTAGCGCTCACGGCGGCCCTCGTCGCGCTGGCGGCGGATGAGGCCCTGCTGTTCGAGGAGGGCGATCGACTTGGAGACGGACGCCGGGCTGACCTGGAGGCGCCCGACGAGTTCGGACGCGGTGAGGCTGCCGGCGTCGGCGACGAAGAGGCAGGCCAGCACCCGGGCNCCATCTTGGGCAGTCCCTGGTGCATCAGGAGGGTCGTGAACGTCTCCTCGTACTCGCGTACGGCCTCGTCGTCGCGCCCGTGCTCGCGCGGTGCCCGCTGTCCCCCGGGCGGGGTCTGCCTGCGCCGGTGGGCGCGGCGCTCGGTGGCGCGCTGCGCCAGGTCGGCGCGGTAGCCGGTGGGACCGCCGTTGCGCATCACCTCGCGCGTGACCGTCGAGGTGGGGCGCTCCAGACGCCGGGCGATCTCCGCGTAGGCCAGGCCGTCGGCCAGTCCCAGCGCGATCTGCTGACGTTCCCGTTGGGTGAGTCTGCCTCCCGGCACCGTGGTCTCCCTTCGCGCTTCCCCGATGCCGGCAGCGTAGCGTTCGCTCATGCTCAATGCAACAGACAGAGTGCCCGTTGTTGCGTTAGATCTACATCCATTGCAACGAAATATGTGTTTTTACCTGCTGTGATACTGATCCTTCGCAACGAAGTAGTTGTCAGATTCTAAAACGCAACGTAGCTTTTCCTTTGTCGGAAACAAAGAGCGCGCAAGGAGAGCATGATGCAGAAGTTCGACACCCCCGCCCCGGTCTCCGCCGTCGTGAACATCCCCGCCGGGCGTATCCAGGTCATCGCCGCCGACCGGTCCGACACCACGGTCGAGGTCCGGCCCGCCGACGCCGCCAAGGGCCGCGACGTCAAGGCGGCGGAGCGGGTCGCGGTCGCCTACGCCGACGGTGTCCTGCGGATCGAGGCCCCGGAGACGAAGAACCAGTACTTCGGTCCCTCCGGGGCCGTGGAGGTCACGATCCAGGTGCCCGCCGACTCCCGGGTCGAGGCGAGGGCGGAGGCCGCCGAGTTCCGGGGAGTGGGGCGCCTCGGTGACATCGACGTCGAGGGCGCGACCGGCGCGGTCAAGGTCGACGAGGCCGCGAGTGTGCGCCTCACCGCCTTCGAGGGCGTCTCGGTCGGCCGTCTGGGCGGTCCCGCGCGGATCAGCACCCAGAAGGGCGACATCCGGATCACTGAGGCCGTCTCCGGCGCCGTCGTGCTGCGCACCCGGATGGGCGACGTGACCATCGGCGCCGCGCCGGGGGTCTCCGCCAGCCTGGACGCCGGTACCTCCTACGGCCGGATCCACAACGCCCTGGCCAACACCGACGGGGCCGACGCCGCCCTGACCATCAGCGCGACCACCGATCAGGGCGACATCACCGCCCGCGGCCTGTAACGCACCCGACCGCGATCCACCAGGTTCCCGGACCCGCGGCCGCGATCCGCGCGCGGGTCCCGCCGCGCCCGCGCCAGACGCCCGACACCACCGGAAGGACCCCCTCATGACGAAGAACGGCACCCCCTCGACCAGCGCGAGGTGGACCGGCATGGTGCCGGTCGACGACACGGCCCTGGCCGTCACCGACACCGGCGGCCCCGGCGCCCCGGTGATCTACCTCAACGGCCAGTTCGCCACCCAGGGGTACTGGCGGAGGACCATCACCGAACTGGGACCGGACTGGCGGCACATCACCTACGACGAGCGGGCGCGCGGCAGGAAGTCGAGGCGTTCGGCGGACTACTCCTTCGAGGCCGCGGTCCGGGACGTCGACGCGGTTCTCACGGCCAGGGGCGTGGACCGGGCGCTGCTGGTGGGCTGGTCCTACGGGGCGTTCGTCGCGGCGCACTGGGCCAGCCGGAACCCGGAGCGCGCCGTGGGCGCGGTCCTGGTCGACGGCGCGTTCCCGTACGACTGGCTCGACGGGGCCATGGAGCAGCGGATCCGGACGCTGTTCCGGCGGGTCGCCTGGTTGACGCCGTTGCTGCGCCCCACGGGCCTCCTCCCGCGGATGACCGCCGAACAGATGGCCGACAGCAACATCGAGCTCGGCAGGATCTCCCGCGAGCGCGAACTGGGTCCCGTGCTGGACGCCGTCACCGTTCCGACCCGGTACGTGGTCGCCTCGGGGACCTCCTTCGGAAGCCGCGGTGACGAGCAGGAGCGGACTCGCACCAGCCTGGACGGGGTCACGGCCCGCAACCCGGACATCGAGGTCCACGCGAAGGTCGCCAGCAACCACGGCGCGATCCTGCGCAGGGACTACCGAGCCGTCGCCGAGGCCGTACGCGAGGTCGCCGACCTCGACGTCGGTCGGAGCTGAGGAACGGGTGTCCTGCGGTCGGCTCTCCACGCTTCACCCACGGCCGAGGTGACGTGGCATGCGGATGACGCGCTGGTCCGGCGGGTGGAGTGCGCCGCTCGGCGCACGGAACACCCGCGTCAGCGGCCGGTGAGCGCCGGACCCCCGACCCCGCGCACCAGACCCAGCCACTCGGCCATCCGGGCGAGTTGGTCGGTGAGCTGGTCGAGCGTGTCGGCGGGCGCGTCCTCCTCCAGCGTGATCCGCTGCGCCAGCAGCACTCCCTCGGCGCGGTCGGCCTTGAGGTCGACCCGGGCCACGAGCCGGTCCCCCAGCAGGAACGGCAGCACGTAGTACCCGTGCACCCGCTTGGCCGCCGGAACGTAGATCTCCAGCCGGTACCGGAACCCGAACAGCTCCTCGGTGCGGTCGCGGTGCCAGACCAGCGAGTCGAACGGGCTGAGCAGCGCGCGGGCCTCGACCCGGCGCGGCACGCGGGCGTCCCGGTGCAGGTACGCGGGCCTCTGCCAACCCTCGACGGTGACCGGGACCAGCTCGCCCGAATCCACCAGGTCCCGGACGGCCGCCTTGGACTCGTCGGGTCGCAGCCGGAAGTAGTCCCGCAGGCTCGGCTCGGTCGCCACCCCGTGCGCGCGGGCCGAGATCGCGACCAGCTCGCGGTGGGCGTCGGCGGGCTCGGGGAGGGGGACGCCGCGCAGGTCCGGGGGCAGGACGCGCTCGGTCAGGTCGTAGCGGCGCTCGAACTGGCCGTTGCGCCCGTCGACCATGACGTCACCCACCCAGAACAGGTACTCCAGGCACTTCTTCACCTCCGACCAGTTCCATCCCCAGTGGTCCTTGGCGCGTGGAAGGTCGTGGGCCAGCGCCGCCTCCACCTCGCGGGCGGTGGCGGGCCCGATCCGGGCCACCTCCTCATGCACCGCCTTGACCAGCTCCGGTTTCTCGCGCTGGACGGCGTTGATCCACCCCGCGTCGGTGCGGGCCCGGTTCTGTTCCATCCGGCACCGCATCAGCTGCCGGGTGGCGGGCGGGATCAGGCTGGCCTCGTGCGCCCAGCACTCCACCAGACGCGCGGCGCTGGTGCGCGCCTTCGTCGTGGTGGCCCGGTTCAGCATCGCCTGGTCGTAGTTCCCGAGCCGGGCGAACACCGGCAGGTACTGGCTGCGCGCCAGGACGTTCACGCTGTCGATCTGCACGACGCCCACCCTGCGCACGACCCGGGCGAGGTGCGTGAGCGTCGGCTGCCCGGTTGGAGCGGGATCGGCGAAGCCCTGGGCGGCGAGGGCGATCCGGCGCGCCTGGGCGAGGGAGAGTTCCGCGTCGCGGCGGGGGTGCGGTTCGGCCATCCGAACACGCTAACCCCCGCCTACGACAAGTTCGCGGCGCAGGTCGACGAGGCCTTCGCCCGGTCAGCCCATCCTGCGGTGCTGGTCCGGCAGCTCCGAGGGCCCCGGTTCGGCTGGACCGATGAGCGGGCCGGGCAGGGACGGGTCGAGCACCCCCTCCTCCAACCAGCTGTAGGAGTCGTCCATCATCCGGCGGGACAGTTTGCCGTCCACGTCGTCGGTGTTGGACCACAGATCGGTGAAGAGCGCCTCGATCCGCAGTCGCGCCTGGCGGCAGAACGCGTCGGCCAACTCGAACGGGGTGTCCCCGCGCTCGGGGTGGGCGTCGGCGTCGTACCGGGCGCGCACCGCGACGGCGCTCATCGCGAACAGCTCGGCGCCGATGTCCACGATCCGGGCGAGGAACCCCTGCTTGACCTCCAGCCTCCCCTGCCACCGCGACATCCCGTAGAACGTCGACCGCGCCAGCCTGCGCGCCGTCCGCTCGACGAACCGCAGATGCCCGGCGATCGGCCCGAACTCGGCGAACGCCGACGGCACCTGTCCCTGCCCGACCACGAGCGTGGGCAGCCACTTGGCGTAGAACCCGCCCGCCCTGGCCAGCGCCCGCGCCCGGTCCGCGCGGTCGGCCCCGGGGTCGATGAGGTCCCCGGCGACGGACAGGTGAGCGTCCACGGCCTCCCGTGCGATGAACAGGTGCATGACCTCCGAGGACCCCTCGAAGATCCGGTTGATGCGCAGGTCGCGCAGCATCTGTTCGGCGGGCACGCCGCGCTCGCCGCGCGCGGCCAGCGATCCGGCGGTCTCGTAGCCGCGCCCGCCGCGGATCTGCACGAGGTCGTCGGCGATCGCGTACGCGTGCTCGGACGCCCACAGCTTGGCGATCGCCGCCTCGATGCGGATGTCGGCGCCCTTGTCGTCGGCGAGCTGGCTGGCCAGGTCGAGCATCGCCTCCATGGCGTAGGTGGTGGCGGTGATGTAGGAGATCCGTTTGGCCACCTCCTCGTGCCTGCCGATGGGGCGGCCCCAC
Source organism: Nocardiopsis lucentensis DSM 44048 (assembly GCF_000341125.1). GTDB lineage: Bacteria > Actinomycetota > Actinomycetes > Streptosporangiales > Streptosporangiaceae > Nocardiopsis > Nocardiopsis lucentensis. The sequence continues at coordinate 8,370 of NZ_ANBC01000424.1, forward strand.
TGGACCCGTTCGCGGGACCACTCGCGGGCGATCCGGGTGGACCACTTGCCCGCCGCCACGCAGAGCGCGGGCAGGGAGAGCCGCCCGGTGTTGAGCGTGGACAGGGCGATCCGCAGCCCCTGGCCCTCCTTCCCGATCCGGTTGGCGGCCGGGACCCGCACCCGGTGCAGCCGGGTGACGCCGTTCTCCAGGCCGCGCAGGCCCATGAAGCGGTTGCGGTGCTCCACGGTGATGCCGGGGGAGTCGCCCTCGACCACGAACGCCGTGATGCCGCCCCGGTGCCCGGGGCCCTCCGGGACGCGGGCCATGACGACGAGCAGGTCGGCGACCACCCCGTTGGTGGTCCAGAGCTTGACGCCGTCGAGGACGTACTCGTCGCCGTCCTCGCTGGGCGTGGCGGTGGACCGCAGCCGCGCGGGGTCGCTGCCGACGTCGGGCTCGGTGAGCAGGAACGCGCTGATGTCCGAGCGCGCGCAGCGGGGAAGGAAGGCCCGCTTCTGCTCCTCGGTGCCGAACATGGAGACCGGCTGCGGGACGCCGATGGACTGGTGAGCGGACAGCAGGGCGCCGATCGCGGGGGAGACCGAGCCGACCAGGGTGAGGGCGCGGTTGTAGTAGAGCTGGCTGAGCCCCAGCCCGCCGTACTCGGTGGGGATCTTCATCCCGAGGGCGCCGAGTTCGCGCAGACCGTTCACCACCTCGTCGGGGATGCGCTCGTCGAGTTCGATGCGCTGGGGGTCGATCTCCCGGCAGAACCCCCGGAGCCGGTCGAGGAAGGCCTCCCCGGCCTCGACGGAGGCGGGGTCGGGTTCGGGGAGGGGGTGGATCAGGTCCAGCCGGAGCCGCCCCAGGTACAGCTCCCTGGCGAAGCTGGGGCGGGTCCACTCGGCCTCGCGCGCCTGCTCCGCCACGGCCCGCGCCCGCCGTTCGTCGACCTCGGGCGCGTCGGTGGGAGTGGTGCCGGGTTCGACGGTCGACATGGATCGCTCACCTCATCGAGGGAAGGGTTGTGTCCTGTATCACAGCACTACCCGTCGGTGTTCGATCTGACGCCCGGTCGGGCCTCCTGTGGATACGGGCCGACAGCCTCCGTAGAGAAAAGTTCGGGCTGATGCGAACCGCGGGGAGGGCTCGTACGTCAAAGGAGACGCGACACAAACCACCGAGCGTGTGCTGGGAGTCGCACAGCCCCGGTGCGGAGGACGGCCGCACCGGGGCCCACCACCGCCTGGGCGCCGCCTCGCGAGAGGGCGGGGTTCTCCCCTTCCCGTCGCCCACCACCACCCGCGGCCCGCCTCACCGTTGCCGTGCGTGTCGGTCGTATGGCCTAGCCTTTTCCTGTGCGTATCGCGACATGGAATGTGAACAGTGCCCGGGCCAGGGCGGAGCGGATCGGCGCCTGGCTCGACCGCAGCGACGTCGACGTGCTCGCCGTCCAGGAGACCAAGGCCCGGGACGACCAGTTCCCCGCCGCCGTCTTCACCGACCGTGGCTACGAGGTGGCCCACTTCGGCCTCTCCCAGTGGAACGGGGTCGCGATCGCCTCCCGCGTCGGCCTGGAGGACGTCCAGACCGGCTTCCCCGGGCAGCCCGGGTACGGGGAGCCCGAGGAGGTCGAGGCGCGGGCGATCGGCGCCGTCTGCGGCGGCGTGCGGGTCTGGAGCCTGTACGTGCCCAACGGCCGCGAGATCGACCACCCGCACTACGCCTACAAGCTGCGCTGGCTGGAGGCGCTGCGCGAGGCGAACTCCGCCGACCTGGCCGCGGACCCGGACGCGCAGATCGCCCTCATGGGCGACTTCAACATCGCGCCCCAGGACGACGACGTGTGGGACATGGCCGAGTTCGAGGGCAAGACGCACGTCACCGAGCCCGAGCGCGCCGCGTTCGCCAAGCTCGTCGACGCCGGGTTCGACGACGTCGTCCGCAGGTACGCTCCCGGCCCGGGGGTGTACACCTACTGGGACTACAAGGCGCTGTCCTTCCCCAAGAGGAAGGGCATGCGGATCGATTTCGTGCTGGCCTCCCCCGCGCTGGGCGGCCGGGTCAGCGGCGCCGTGATCGACCGCGAGGAGCGCAAGGGCAAGGGGCCCTCCGATCACGCCCCCGTGATCGTCGAGCTGGACGGTGAGAAGGAGACGAGCGAGTGAGCACACCGAGGATCGCCGTCTTCGGCAGCGTGAACATGGACCTGGTGGCCTACGTCGACCAGGTGCCGTCCTCCGGTGAGACGGTCGCCGGAACCGACTTTCGCCAGGTGCCCGGCGGCAAGGGCGCCAACCAGGCGGTCGCCGCCGCGCGGGCCGGTGCCGAGGTGGCCTTCCTCGGCGCCGTGGGCGAGGACTCCTTCGGCGGCGAACTGCGCGCCAACCTCCTCGACAGCGGTGTCGACGTGTCCGGGCTGCGCACCGTGCCCGGGGTGTCCGGCGTGGCGCACATCGTCGTGGACGGCTCGGGCGGCAACCAGATCATCGTGGTCCCGGGCGCCAACGGCGAGGTGCGGGACACGGTCGAGGGCGACGCGGGGATCATCGAGGGCAGCGCCGCGCTGCTGCTCCAGCTCGAACTGCCGATGGAGGCGGTCGTGGCCGCCGCGCGCACGGGCGGCGCCCTGGGCGTGCCGGTCTACCTGACCCCGGCGCCCGCCCGCGATCTGCCCGACGAGCTGCTGGAGTGCGTGGACGTGCTCGTCCCCAACCAGCACGAGGCCGCCGCGATCACCGGTCGCACCGAGCCCCGGGAGGCCCTGGCGGCCCTGTTGGAGCGCGTGCCGGAGGTGCTGCTGACCCTGGGCGAGGACGGGTGCCTGTTCGGGCGGCGAGGAGTGGAGCCGGTGCATGTCCCGGCGCGGAAGGTGACCGCCGTGGACACGACCGCGGCCGGGGACACCTACTGCGGATCGTTCGCCGTGGCGCGGGCGGAGGGGCGCTCGCCGGAGGAGGCGATGCGGTTCGCCGCCGCGGCCGCCGCGCTGTCCGTCCAGCGGCCGGGCGCGAGTTCGTCGATGCCCGCGCGCGAGGAGGTCGAGGCGCTGCTGGCCGAGTGAGCCCGGCCTCGGCCGGGTGGGTCCGCCGCGGGCGGTGGGGGTCAGCGGCGGTACCTGCGGACCTCTCCCGGTGCGGTGTGGTCCAGCCAGGTGCCGTCGCCGAGCGGGGCCAGGCCGGTACCGGTCCGGGAGGTCAGGGGGAGGCGCCCGAGTACCCGGCCGTCGCCGACGCGCACGAGATGGTTCTCGTGGAAGTCCTCGGAGAGCTCGCCGTCGCCTTCCCGGACGACGCGCTCTCCGTGGACGGAGACGACGGCCGTGCCGTCGTCGACGAAGTCCGCGAGGTACGTCCCGACGAACAGCGTCTCGAACTCCTCCTCGTCGTAGCCGAAGGCGCCGACGTCCAGTTCACGGATCAGCTCTCCGTCGGGGAAGGAGCGGAACTCGACGGAGCCCTCCTCATCGGAGAGGGAGAACACACGGCCGTTCGGGGACAGGTCCCTCAGGAACGAGAAGAGCGCGTCGTACTCGTGGAGACCGAGGGTGTCGCCGTTCAGCCGGGCACGGAAGGTGCGGCCGCCGTCCTGTCCTTCGGCGACGCCGACCAGTACGTGCTTCCCGTCCGGGTGCGGACGGAGTTCGGCTCCGTGTCCCGAGCTCTTCAGGTCGGCCTCAGCCAGGACCGCGCCGTCGGCGGCGCCGAGTGCCAGGAGCCGGTCGGTGCCCTGTCTCATGTGCGGGTTCCGGTCCAGGAGGCGGTCCGTCTCCGCTGAGAGACCACGCCTCATGGGGACGAGAGGTCCTCGTCGGTAGACCCACAGGGTCGTCCCGTCGGCGGAGAACGCGCATGTTCCCGAGCCGGTCAGCAGGGGACCGTCCGCGCTCTCCACTTCGAGGGAGCGCTGCCAGAGGACGGCTCCCCCACGGTCGACGCAGACCAGCTCCTCGCGGGTGTGGTAGGCCGCGCGGCTGAGATCCGGGGCCGCGGCGTGCTCGCGTGCCGTCTCCACGGCCGGATAACGGGCGGCGGGCTCGACCACCGCGCCGTCCTCGGCCGGCGGGGCGGTGAACGCGTAGGCGCGGATCTCGTCGCCGGAGGCGAGCGTGGCGATCCGGTGGGGCATCGGGTCCTTCCTCCCCAGCGGTGCGTGTGGTGTCGCCGAGCCCTCACCCCGGCCTCGCCAGGGTATCCGGCGCGCCTGGTCCCCCGCTCAGGAGGTGGTGTGGCCGATCCGCTCCAGGAAGGGAGCGGGGTCCTGGTTCTGGACGCGGACCTCCAGGACGATGTCGACGTCGTCGCCGATCAGGCGTCCGCCCCAGGGCAGGTCTCCGCCGTCGCCCACGCCGAAGTCGGAGAGCCGGACGCGGGTGGTCGCGGAGAAGAAGTGGCCGTGGGTGTCGTCGGGGGAGGCGTGGTCCGGCGCGTCGCCCACCCAGCGGGCGTCGAGGGTGACCGGGGCGGTGGAGCCGTGGATGGTCAGGTCGCCGTGGAGGAGGAAGGCGTGCCGCCCCCGGCGGCCGGGCTCGATCCCGGTGGAGGCGAAGTGGATCTCGGGGTACCGGGCCACGTCGAGGAAGTCGGCGGAGCGCAGGTGGGCGTCACGGGCGCCCACACCGGTGTTGACGCTGTCCGCGCGCAGGACGACCTCCGCCGAGGAGTCGGCCGGAGCCTCGCCGATGTCGAACCGGCCCTCGGCCTGGCCGAAGGTCCCCTGCACTCGGCCGAAGCGCAGGTAGTGGGCGACGAAGATCAGGCTGGAGTGCAGAGGGTCGAGGTACCAGGTCCCAGGCCCTGGACCCACCTCGGCGGGGAAGTCAGCCATACGAAATCTCCCGTTTGTCGCTTATGTGGCTTTTGCCCACAGTAGGTGGGACGCCGACCCGGCTTGAGGGGTTTCGGTCCGGTGGGCGCGAGACATTCGACTCCCACCCGGGCGGGAACGGACACACCCCTTCTGACGAGGGACGACACACGCCATGAGCGGTTCGGGAGGAAGTGCGGCCACAAGCGGCCACGGCACACCCGGGAGAACCGACGACAGGGAGCCCCGTGGACGCACGGGAGGCCGGAGCCCTTCGGCCCCGGCCTCCCGGTGGTCCCTGACGCGGCGTGTCGAACGGCGCGCCGGACGTGGCGGCTACATGTGCTCGGGAGCCTCCACGCCCAGCAGGTCCAGACCCTGGACCAGGACCCGCAGCGCGACCGCGACCAGTGCCAGCCGCGACTCGCGCTGCTCCTCGGTCTCGGCGGTGAGCACCGGGCAGTGCTCGTAGAACGCCGTGAGCGCCTGGCCGAGGTCGAACAGGTACGCGCACAGGCGGTGCGGCTGGAGGAGGTCGCCGACCTGGGCCACGACCCCGCCGAACGCCAGCAGCTTCAGCGCGAGGTCGCGCTCGGCGCCCTCCGCGACGGCGATCTGGCCGCGCGCCTGGGCCGGGTCCAGTCCGCCCTTGCGGAAGATGGAGCGGATCCGCGCCTGCGCGTACTGGAGGTAGGGGCCCGTGTTGCCGGTCAGCGCCAGCATGCGGTCGAAGTCGAAGGTGTACTCGGTGTCGTGCGAGACCGACAGGTCCGCGTACTTCACCGCGCCGATGCCGACCTTGTCCGCGATCGCGGCCCGCTCCTCGGCGCTGAGGTCGGGGCGGTTCTCCGCGACGACCGCAGCGGCGCGCTCCACTGCCTCGTCCAGCAGCGCCATGAGCCGGATCGGGGCACCGCTGCGGGTGCGCAGGATCTTGCCGTCGCCGCCCAGCACGTTGCCGATCTGCACGTGGGTGGTCTCCACGCCGTCCGGCAGCCATCCGGCCTCGCGCGCGGTGGCCCACACCATCTTGAAGTGCAGCGCCTGCGGGGCGCCGACCACGTACAGGATGCGGTTCGCCTTGAGGTCCTCCACGCGGTGGCGCACGGTGGCCAGGTCGGTGGTGGCGTAGCCGTAGCCGCCGTCGCTCTTGCGGACGATGAGCGGCACCGGCTTGTCCTCGCGGCCGGTGAACTCGTCGAGGAAGACGCACAGGGCGCCGTCGCTGACCTCGGCGATGCCCTTGGTCTCCAGCTCGTCGCACACGTCGGCGAGCATGTGGTTGTACGTGCTCTCACCGGCCAGGTCATCGTCGGTGAGCGTCACGCCGAGCTTGGCGTAGACCTTGTTGAAGTAGACGCGGGACAGCCCGACGAGCTTGCGCCACAGCCGCAGCGTCTCCTCGTCGCCGCCCTGGAGGGCGACCACGCGGCGGCGCGCCCGGGGGGCGAAGTCGTCGGCGTCGGGGCCGGAGGAGTCGAACTTGACCCGGGCCGCCTGGTAGAAGGCGTTGGGGTCGGTGGTGAGCAGGTCGGCGTCGCCGGAGTCCTCGCCGACCTCCAGCAGGTGCTCGATGAGCATGCCGAAGGGGGTGCCCCAGTCACCGATGTGGTTCTGGCGGATGACGTTGTGGCCCAGGAACTCCAGGGTGCGGGCCAGGGAGTCGCCTACCACGGTGGTGCGCAGGTGCCCGACGTGCATCTCCTTGGCCACGTTGGGCGCGGAGTAGTCGACCGGGATGTTGAGCGACTCCTGCTCGGGGACGCCCAGACGGGGGTCGTCCAGCAGGTCGCGGGTCCGGGCGGCGATCCAGTCCTCGCGGAGGGTGAGGTTGATGAAGCCCGGCCCGCTGACCTCGACGTCGCGGCAGACGTCGGCCACGTCCAGGTGCTCCATGATCGCCGCGGAGACCTCGCGCGGCTTTCGGCCCAGTCGCTTGGCGAGGGCGAGGGCGGCGTTCGCCTGGTAGTCGGCGAACTGGGACGGGCGGATGACGGGGTCGGTGTCGGCGAACTCGGGGCCGAAGGCGGCGCCGAGGGCGGACTGGACCCGTCGCGAGAGTACTTCCTGCGGGTCGGCCATGCCACAAGCGTACCGACCGCCCCAGGCCCTCCCGGCCGGTCTCGGCGGTTCTCCGGGAGGGCGGATGTCAGCTCCCCTCCCTGCGGGCCCGCTTCACCTCGCGGTCGACGGACCAGGCGTCGGCGACGGGACCGAGGTGGTCGAGCTTGTCGGGGTTGGTGACGGACCGGATGGCCTGGATCCGCCCGTCGAGCACGTCGAGGGCCATGATGGAGAGGACCCCGCCGTCCCGGTCGCGGAAGATCGCGCCGGGCTGTCCGTTGACCTCGTGCGGCTCGCATGACACGTCGATCCGGAACAGCCAGGGGAAGACCGTGCCCAGCAGCCGGGCCACCTTCTCCGCGCCCACGATCGCCCTGGCCAGCTGCGGGGTCTTGCCGCCGCCGTCCCCGACCAGCCGCACGTCCGCGGTCAGCAGCTCCCGCAGTCCGCCGACGTCGCCCTCCTCCAGCGCGTCGAAGAACCGCGTCGCCAGCTCCCGCCGCTCCCGGCGATCCGCCGCGAACCGCGGCCTCCCGGCCTCCATGTGCCGCCGCGCCCGGACCAGCAGCTGTCGGCACGCCGCCTCCGAACGCCCCACCGTCGCGGCGATCTCGTCGAATCCGAAGGCGAACACCTCCCGCAGCACGAACACCGCCCGCTCCAGCGGGCTGAGCCGCTCCAGCAGCAGGAGCGCCGCCATCGACACCGAGTCGGCCAGCTCCACCGTCCGCGCCGGATCCTGGTAGGGATCGCTCAGGAGCGGCTCGGGAAACCACGGCCCGACGTACTCCTCACGCCGTACCCGCGCCGAACGCAGCACGTCGATCGAGATCCGCGTCACCGTGGTCGCCAGGAAGGCCTTGGCCGACGTCGGCCGGGTGGCCGACCCGTCGTAGCGCAGCCACGTCTCCTGCACCGCGTCCTCGGCCTCCCCCACACTGCCCAGAATCCGATAGGCGATCGAGAACAGCAGCGGCCGCAGCTCCTCGAACTCCTCGACCTCGTCCACGCCGTATCCCCTCCATGCCCGGAGCCCGGCGCCCTCGGGGGGACACCGGGCCGATCGGTGACTCCGTCTAGTGCTGTGGCCGGAAACGTTCGTCCGGGTCAGTGATCGGTGTCA
>NZ_ANBC01000425.1 GCF_000341125.1 Nocardiopsis lucentensis DSM 44048
ACGGGCCGCCCGGAGGAGATCTCCTCCGGGCGGCCCGCTTCGTGTTCCGGTTCCGGGGGTCTCCCGGGCCCTCGCCTCCCTCACCGACGCGGTCCGGTGCGAGCCGTTCCCGTGGCCCGGTCGCGACTCCCCCGATCCGGCCATGTCCTTAACCGGTGGAATTACGACCTTTAATTGTCCACATAACTCCCCGTTCCACCGAATCCCCGATTCAACAAGCACACAAAATCAACACGCCGGGACGAAACGAATTCAGACTCCGGGCGCGCCGCGGCTTGGTCTGGTACTTTTCGAATCGCCGTGACGATCGCGGCAGAGCGCGGTCCAGCCAGCCCGCCCAGCAGCGCACAAACCCTCGAAACCACCACCGCCCCACACCCAGAACGGCCTGAACACACCGGCCGCACCCATGCCCATTCAACGGAACACCACGTCCGGGGAAAGTGCACGCGACACAGGTGCGCCATTCTTCTGACAATGGACGTCTCCGAAGCATCAGCGTGCCCGGAGAACCCTCCGGGATCGCACCGCGCGCATGCCCGCCGCGACCACGCGGGCTCAACAATCCAGAAGGAAACGATGCTGACCGACCCCGGATCATCCTTCAGCGACGACAGGATCGCGATCATCGGCGTGGGCTGCCGCTTCCCCGGCCGTGCGTCCGACCACCGCACCTTCTGGAGAAACCTGGTCGAGGGCCGCGACTGCCTGGAGCCCACGCCGAGGGACCGGTACGACGTCGGCACGCTCGGCAGCCGGGACAGGGCCAAGCCCGGCCGCCTGGTCGGCGGGCGCGGCGGCTACATCGACGGGTTCGACCGGTTCGAGCCGGAGTTCTTCGGCATCAGCCCGCGCGAGGCCGAGCACATGGATCCCCAGCAGCGCAAACTGCTGGAGGTGACCTGGGAGGCGCTGGAGGACGGAGGGCGCAAACCGTCGGAGCTCGCCGGGGCCGACGTCGGCGTCTTCGTCGGCGCCTTCACCCTGGACTACAAGATCCTCCAGTTCGCCGACCTGGACTTCGAGACCCTGGCGGCGCACACCGCGACCGGGACCATGATGACGATGGTCTCCAACCGCATCTCCCACTGCTTCGACTTCCGGGGGCCCAGCGTCTCCCTCGACACCGCGTGCAGCTCGTCCCTGGTGGCCGTGCACATGGCCTGCCAGAGCCTCCGGCGCGGGGAGAGCGCCCTGGCGCTGGCGGGCGGCTCCCTGCTGCACATGACACCGCAGTACACGATCGCCGAGACCAAGGGCGGGTTCCTGTCCCCGGAGGGGCGGTCCCGGACCTTCGACGCCTCCGCCGACGGCTACGTCCGCGCCGAGGGCGTGGGAGTGGTCGCGCTCAAACGGCTGTCGGAGGCCCTGCGTGACGGCGACCCCGTACACGCCGTGATCACGGCGACGGGCGTCAACCAGGACGGCCGCACCCACGGGATCACCGTCCCCAACGCGGACGCCCAGGTACGGCTCATCGAACGCGTGTGCGCCGAGGCGGGCGTCACACCCGGCGATCTGCAGTACGTCGAGGCGCACGGCACCTCGACCCCGGTCGGAGACCCGATCGAGGCGGGCGCCCTGGGCCGGGCACTCGCGGTCGGCAGGCCCGCCGGGGCGCCCTGCTTCGTGGGGTCGGTCAAGGCCAACATCGGGCACACCGAGTCCGCCGCCGGGGTGGCCGGGCTGATCAAGACGGTGATGAGCCTCAAACACGGCGTGATCGCCCCGCAGATCAACCTGGAGGAGCTCAACCCCGGGATCGACGCCAAGACCCTGCCGTACACGATCCCGACCGAGGCGACGCCCTGGCCCGAGCACGACGGCCCGGCCCGCGCCGGGGTCAACTCGTTCGGGTTCGGCGGCACGAACGCGCACGTCCTGCTGGAGGAGGCGCCTGAACGGCCCCTCCCCCCGACGCCGCCCGCCACCACCCGCCGACCACACGGGTACGGCGTCCTGCCGCTGAGTGCCCGCGACCCGCGGGCCCTGCCGGATGTCGCGGCCGGGATCCGCGACGAGCTCACCGAGCGCGGCGCCGACCTCACCGACGTCGCGCACACCCTCGCCCACCGGCGCGACCACCTGGAGTCGCGGCTGTCGGTGGTGTACTCCTCCCGGGAGTCCCTGGTGGCGGCGCTGGACGCCCGTGCCCGGGGCGAGACCCACCCGCGCGTGGTCGACGAGCGCGTCCTGGGCGCCGACGAGCGGCGGCTGGTGTGGGTGTTCACCGGGATGGGCCCTCAGTGGTGGGCGATGGGACGGCGGCTGCTGGAGACCGAACCGGTCTACCGCGCGGCGGTCCAGCGGTGCGACCGGCAGATCGCCCGCCTGGCCGACTGGTCCCTCATCGAGGAGATGTCCGCCGACGAGGACGTCTCGCGCATGGACCAGACGTGGCTGGCCCAGCCCGCCAACTTCGCCGTCCAGGTGGGCCTGGCCGCGTTGTGGCGGTCGTGGGGGGTGCGCCCCGACGCCGTGGTCGGGCACAGCACCGGCGAGGTCGCCGCCTTCCACGAGGCGGGGGTGTACACGCTGGAGGAGGCGGGCGCCGTGGTCGTGCACCGCAGTCGGCTCCAGCAGACCCTGGTCGGCACCGGCACGATGCTGGCGGCGGGGCTGACCGAGGAGGAGGCGGCCGCGCGCGCCCGCCCGTTCGGTGACCGCGTCTCGGTGGCGGCCGTCAACGCCCCGGCGAGCGTCACCTTCGCGGGCGACGCCGACGCCCTGGAGGAGCTGGCCGGGGGGCTCGCGGACGAGGGCGCCTTCCATCGGTTCCTCGGTGTGCGGGTGCCCTACCACAGCGCCCGGATGGCCCCGATCCGCGACGCGCTGCTGGCCTCGCTCGCGGACCTGAGCCCCAAGCCCGCCGGGGTGCCGCTCTACCTGACCGGGCGCGAGGGCCGGGCCGAGGGGCCGGAGTTGGACGCCGGCTACTGGTGGGACAACGTCCGGGGTACCGTCCGCTTCCGCGCGGCCGCCGACCTGCTGATCGAGGACGGCCATGGCCTGTTCCTGGAGATCGGGCCGCACCCGGTCCTGGCCCACGCGATCCGCGAATGCCTTGACGCCCGTGACCGCCCGGGCCGCTGCCTGCCCTCGATCCGCCGCCGGGAGGACGAGGCCGAGTGCATGGCCGTGTCACTGGCGACCCTGCACGGGCTGGGGGTCGAGGTCGACTGGTCCGCCCTCCAACCAGGGGGCTCGCCCGTCACCCTGCCGCCCTACCCGTGGCGCCGGGACCGGTACTGGGCCGAGCCCGGGAGCGTCGCCCGAGTCCGTCTGGGCCGGGTGGACCACCCGCTGCTGGGCCGACGGCTGCCCGGCGCGGACCCGGCCTGGGAGGCGTCGCTGGACACCGAGGCCATGCCCTACCTCGCCGACCACCGCATCCAGGGCAACGTCGTCTTCCCCGCCGCCGGGTACCTGGGGATGGCGGTCCAGGCGGCGCGGACTCTGAGCGGGGGCGAGCACGCGGGGCTGGCCGACGTCGAGTTCCGCCGGGCGCTGTTCCTGCCCGAGGGGTCCGTGACCCGGGCCCGGGTGTCCTTCGCACCGCACGACGCGTCCTTCACCGTCGCCACCGGCGCCGCCGACGGCCGGTCGGTGCACGCGACCGGGACCGTGCGTACCGGCCAACCCCGCCGTTTCGGCCCGGACCTGGCCATCGAGGCGGTGCGGGAACGCGCCGCACGGGTCCTCGACGCCGACACGTGCTATGACGCCCTGGACGGTCAGGGCTACCACTACGGTCCGGCCTTCCGGGGGATGGAACGGGTGTGGATCGGCGCCGACGAGGCGCTGGCGCTCGTCCGGCCGACCGAGGCGGTGGGCGACGCGGCCGCCGACCACCACGTCCACCCAGTGGTTCTCGACTCCTGCTTCCAGACCCTGTTGACGACCCGACTGCCCTGGTCCGGGGTGGACGGCGTGCCGGGCGGCTCGGCGGAGGGCACCGGGATCCGACTGCCGGTGTCCGTGGCCGAGATGCTGCTCGACCCGGTCGGTGCCCAGCCGGTGTGGGCGCACGCGACCGTCACGGCCGAGGGCGAGGACGGGTTGACCGGCGACATCCGCCTGTACACCGAGGACGGGACGCCGCTGGGCGCGGTCACCGGGCTGCGCGCGGTCGACGTGGAGCGGGCTCCGACGTCCGTGGGCACGGGCACGATCGACGGTTGGCTCTCCGACGTGGTGTGGGTGCCCGCGGGGGCCACCGACGCCGTCGGGGCGACCGCAACGGCGGGGGCCGAAGGGCCCGAGCGGGCGGTGGAGGCCACGGCGGCGACCGAAGCCACCGAGGCCGCCGACCGGTGGGGTGGTGAGTGGCTCCTCCTGGCCGACTCGGGCGGCACGGCCGACGCCCTCGCCGCGCTGGTGGCCGAACGCGGGGGCCGGTGCCACCTGGTCCGTCCCGGCGATGGCTACCGGGACGTGGACCATGCCTGTGCGCCACGGGAGACTCCCGAGGCGGGGGTGGACCGTGCCATCGGCAGGGCCCCTGGGACCGGTGATGAACGAACAGCGCGCGGGAACCCGGCACCGGACGGCCGCCGTCCGGACGGGAACCGCGCTGCGGGCGAAGGACACGGGGCGGGTCACCGCGGTCGGACCTTCGAGGTCGCGCCGGACTCGGCTGAGGACTTCGGCCGCGTCCTCGACGACCTCGGAAAACGCTCCGGCGCCCTGACCGGGATCGTCCACCTGTGGAACCTGGACGCCCCGCCGTTCGACAGGGCCGACGACACCGAGGCCGACGCCTTCCACTCCACCGGCTCCTACTCCCTGGTCGCGCTCGCCCAGGCGCTGCGCGGACACGGGGTCGGCGGCGCCCTGCACGTCGTGACCCGCCGGGCGCAGGGGGTGCTCCCCGGTGAGGAGGTCGAGCCCCTGGGCGCGCCCGCCTGGGGCGTGGGCCGCGTCCTGTGGCAGCAGGAACTCACCGACCGCCGGGGCACCCTGCTCGACCTCGGCCCCGCCCCGCACGGCGACCGCTCCTGCGACCGCCTTCGCGCCGAGGCGGCGGGCCTGCTCGCGGAGCTGACCCGCCAAACCGGTGACGACGAGGTCGCCCTGCGCGGCGCCGACCGGTACGTCAGCCGCCTCCTACCGGTCACCGACCTGCCCCGCCCGCTGCCACTGCGACTGCGGGCCGACGGCGCCTACCTGGTCACGGGCGCCTTCGGGGCGCTCGGCCGCCTGGTGTGCCGCACCCTGGTCCGCCGGGGGGCGCGCCGCCTGATCCTGGTCGGCCGCACCCCGCTGCCCGAACGCTCCCGGTGGCGCGCGACCGACCCCACCACCCGCGCGGGCCGCGACGTCGGGTTGGTCCGCGAACTGGAGGGCCTGGGCGCCCACGTCGAACCGGTCCGCCTGGACCTGACCGACGCCGACGCCCTCGCCGCGTGGCTCGACGCCCGCCGGACGCAGGACCCGCCGCCGCTGAGCGGGCTCTTCCACCTGGCCGGTCACGTCGACGACACCCTCCTGCCGGCCATGGACCGGTCCGCGTTCGACGCGGTGTACGCGCCCAAGGCGGCGGGGGCCCGCCTGCTGCACCGCCTCCTGGCCGACGAACCGCTGGAGCACTTCGTCCTGTTCTCCTCCGTCGCCGGTCTGCTGACGACGGCGGGACAGACCAACTACGCGGCGGGCAACGCCTTCCTGGACGCCCTGGCCCACCACCGCCGGGCGCGCGGTCTGCCCGCGATCAGCCTGGACTGGGGCCCGTGGGCGACCGGGATGATCGAGGAACTCGGGCTCGTCGAGCATTACCGCACCGCGCGCGGGATGGGTTCGCTCTCCCCCGAGGCGGGGATGGCCGTGCTCGAACGCGTCATCGAGCAGGACCGCGCCCAGCTGCTGGTCTGCCCGGTCGTCGACTGGCCGGCCTTCCTGGCCTGGTACTCCCCTCCGCCGCCCCTGGTGTCCCGGCTGGCCGAGGCGGGCACGGCCCGGACCGGCGACGGCCCGGACCGCGCGGCCGGCTTTCCCGAGACCTTCGCCGCGGCCCCCGCCGAGGATCGCCCCGGCCTGCTCACACACCGGCTCACGGAGGTCGTCGCCCGGATCCTGCGCGTGGCCGGCGACCGGGTGGACCCGTCGGCGAGCCTGTACTCGCTGGGGATGGACTCACTGCTGGCGATGGAGCTGCGGACGGCGGTCCTGGCCGAGGTGGGCGTGGCCGTTCCCGTGGTCACCCTGCTCGGCGGCGGGTCGATCGGGGATCTGGTGGGGGAGCTGCACGAACGGCTGTCGGAGCTGGTGGCCGACGGCGCTGTCGGCGGGGCGGGCTCGGGCTCGGCCGAGGTGTTCACCGACCCCGCGGAGTACCCGCTGACCCAGAACCAGAAGGCCCTGTGGTTCCTCGAACAGCTCAACCCGGACGGGTTCGCCTACAACATCGGCGGCGCCGTCCAGATCCGGGCCGGACTCGATCCCGACACCATGTTCGCGGCCTTCCGCGCCGTGGTGGACCGGCACCCGTGTCTGCGCACCAACGTCCTCATGCGCGACGGCCGGGCGGTGCAGCGCGTCCACCCCGCCGGGGAGGCCACGACCGACCACGCCCTCGTCGACGTCGGGGGGCGGCCGTGGGAGGAGATCCACGCGCTCATCGTGGACGCCTACCGCGCGCCCTACGACCTGGAACGCGACCCGTTGGTGCGGTTCCGGCTCTACCGCCGGGCGGACGACCACTGGGTGATCATGAAGGCGGTGCACCACATCGTCTCGGACGCGATCTCCACGTTCACCTTCATCGAGGAGCTGTTCGCGGTCTACGAGGGGCTGCGCGCCGGACGGCCGGTCGCGCCGCCCGCCCCCGAGGCCACCTACCTGGACTTCCTCAACCACCAGAACCGGTTCCTCGCCGGTCCGGACGCGGCGCGGACGCGGGAGTACTGGATCGGCCGCCTGCCGGACGAGGTGCCCGCCCTCGACCTGCCGACGGACCGCCCGCGTCCGCTGGTGCAGACCAACAACGGGGCCTCGGAGTTCTTCACGCTCGACGCCGACCTCAGCGAACGCGTGCGCGCGCTGGCCGAGGCGCGCGGCGTCACGGTGTTCGTGGTGCTGCTGAGCGCCTACTACCTGTTCCTCCAGCGTTACTCCGGCCAGGACGATCTCGTCGTCGGCAGTCCGGTGACCGGCCGTACCAGCCCCGAGTTCGGGTCGGTGTACGGGTACTTCGTGAATCCGCTGCCGCTGCACACCGACCTGTCGGGCGACCCGTCGGTGGCCGAGTTGCTCGACCGGGTGCGCGCGACCGTACTGGGCGGCCTCGACCACCAGGAGTACCCGTTCGTCCTGCTGGTGGAGGAGCTCGGGCTGCAACACGACCCCAGCCGCTCCGCCGTCTTCCAGGCGATGTTCATCCTGCTCACGCACAACGTGTCCACGGAGCGCCACGGGTACCGGTTGGAGTACGTCGAGCTGCCCGAGGAGGAGGGCCAGTTCGATCTGACGCTCTCCGCCTACGAGGAGCGGGCCGACGGGCTCTTCCACTGCGTGTTCAAGTACAACACCGACCTGTTCGACCCGGACACGGTACGGCGGATGCTGTCGCACTACGTCAACCTGCTCCAGGGGATGACGCGGGGACCGTCCGACCGGCCGGTGTCGCGGATCACGATGCTCGGGGCCGCCGAGCGGAGGCTGATCCTCGACGACTGGAGCGGACGCCGGGCGGCCGCGCCGCCGACGGAGCCCGTGCACGTGCTGTTCGGCCGCGTGGCGAAGGCCGCTCCGGACGCGGTCGCGGTGTCGGCGCCGACCGAGTCGGGTGACACGCGCCGGGTCACGTACGGGGAGCTCGACGAACGGTCGGCACGGCTCGCCGCCGCGCTGCGCGTGCGAGCTGTGGGCCGGGGGGCGGTCGTGGCGCTGTGCCTGACGACGTCACCGGACCTGGTGGCCCTGGTGATGGCGGTGCTGCGCGCGGGTGCGGCCTACCTTCCGTTGGACCCCGCCCATCCGGTGGACCGACTGGCGGCCCTGACGGAGACGGCGGGAGCGCGGCTGGTCGTGACCGACGACCGAGGCGCCCAACGGCTGTCCGGGGCTTCGGTGGAGGTCGTGTCGGTGGCGGAGCTGAACCGGGAGGCCGCACGGGTGCCGGCCAGCGCTCTCCGGACCGCTGGAACCGACGACGCCGTGGACGCGGAGGCGACCGCCTACCTGGTGTCCACGTCCGGGTCGACGGGGCGGCCGAAGCTGGTCCGGGTCGGCCACGGCAACCTGGCCGCGGCCTACGCGGGCTGGCGTGACGCCTATCGGCTGGAGGAGGACGCGCGCGTCCACCTCCAGATGGCGAACCCGGCCTTCGACGTGTTCACCGGCGATCTGGTTCGGGCGCTGTGCTCGGGCGGAACCCTGGTGTTGGCCGCCCGGGAACTGCTGCTCAACTCGGCGCTGCTGTACGACACGATGGTCCGCGAACGCGTGGACTGCGGGGAGTTCGTCCCCTCGGTGGTGCGCGGCCTCATGGCGCACTGCGAGCGCGACGGCCGCTCCCTGGGGTTCCTGCGGCTGCTGGTGGTCGGCTCCGACGTGTGGAGGAACGAGGAGTACCTGCGGCTGCGGGCGCTGTGCGGACGCGACACGCGGGTGGTCAACTCCTACGGTCTGAGCGAGGCCACCATCGACACCACCTGGTTCGAGGGGTCGGTGGACGCCGCCGACCCGGGTCGGACGGTGCCGATCGGCCGGCCCTTCCCCGGCGGCACCGTCCACGTCCTGGACGCGGGCGGCGAACCCGTGCCGCCCGGGGTGATCGGGGAGCTGTGGGTCGGCGGAACCGGGGTCGCCCAGGGGTACGTGGGCGACCCCGAACAGACCGCCGCGTGCTTCGTCACCCGGACGGTGGACCACGGGGACACGGAGCGCACCGTGCGCCTGTACCGGACCGGCGACCTCGTCCACTGGGACGCGACGGGCGTCCTGCACCTGGTCGGCCGCGCCGACAGCCGGGTGAAGGTGCGTGGGCACCGGGTCGAGATCGGGGAGATCGAATCCCGGCTGGCGGCCTGGCCCACCCTGGAGCAGGCGGTGGTGACCGTGCGTCCCGACGCGTCCGGGAACGCCGACCTGTGCGCGTACTGCGTCCCGACGCCGGGGACCGTCCTCGACGTCCGGGGGCTGCGCCGCCACCTGGCCGAGGCCCTGCCCACCTTCATGATCCCGTCGGCGTTCGTCGAGATGGCGCAGCTGCCGGTCACCACCAACGGCAAGGTGGACACGGCGGCGCTGCCCGTGCCGCGACCGGAGAGCCGGGACCGCGTGCACGAACCACCCGTCACGCTCTACGAGGCGCGGATGGCGGAGCACTGGCGGGATCTGCTGCGCACCGGTGAGGTCGGGCTGCGGGACGACTTCTTCGAGCTCGGCGGCGGGTCGGTCCTGCTGATCGAGCTGGTCCACCGGCTCCAGCACGAGTTCAACGCGACGATCCTGGTCAGCCACCTGTTCCGGGCCACGACCCTGCACGGAATGGCGGCCACCCTGGAGGGGGTGGTGACGGGCCGGATCAGCGGGGCGGGCCCCTACCTGGAGTTCAACCGCGGCGGCGCGCGGCCGCACGTGTTCTGCTTCCCGCCCGCCGGGGGCCACGGGCTGGCCTACCGGAAACTGGCCGGGTACCTGTGCGACCACCACCTGGTGGCCTTCAACCACCTGGCGGGCGACGACAAGGTGGCCCGCTACGCCGACCTGGTCGAGTCCGTCCGGGTGGAGGGCCCCTACCGGCTGTTCGGGTACTCGCTCGGCGGCAACCTGGCCTTCGAGGTGGCCAAGGAGCTGGAGGGGCGCGGTCACCGGGTGCGGGACGTGGTCGCCATGGACGCCTACCGGGTCCGCGAGGAGTTCGAGTTCGGCCCCGAGCACCTGGCGGTGTTCGAGCGCGAACTGTCCGAGCACATGCGCGGGCACACCGGGTCGGAGACGGTGGCGGCCGAGACGCTGGAGCAGGCACGCGAGTACATCGGGTTCTGCGCCCGCAGGCCCAACACCGGCACGGTGGCCGCGCGGATCACGGTCGTGGCCGACGAGAAGAAGGCGGACCTGTTCGCGGAGGGCGAGGAGGGGTCCTGGTACGGCTCCTCGTCCACGGCCACGGTGGTGCTGGCCGGATCAGGCGAGCACGCCGACATGCTCGACGACGAGAACGCCGGGTTCAACGCCGCGCTGGTGCGCGAGGCCCTGGGCGGGGAGGCCGACCATGGCGACCGCTGAGACCACGTCCGGATCCGTGACCGCCGGCTGGGCCCGCCGTGAACGGGAACCGGGCACGCCGCCCCGGGTCCTCATCGTCGGCGGCGGCATGAGCGGCCTGTCCACCGGCTGCTACTCCCGGATGAGCGGGGCTCGGACCCTGGTCCTGGAGAAGCACGTCCTGCCCGGCGGCTGCTGCACGGCCTGGTCCCGTGAGGGCTACGTCTTCGACTACACGATCGAGTGGCTGACCGGCAGCGGGCGGAACAACGACGCGGCACGGGTATGGCGTGAACTCGGGGCCCTGGACGGCAAGACCGTCACGGACTTCGAGTTCTTCAACCGGATCGTGGACGAGAACGGCCGGGAAGTGGTCTTCTACAACGACCCGGACCGGCTGGAGGCGCACCTGCTGGAGGTGTCCCCGCAGGACGCGCGCCCGATCCGCGGGTTCTGCCGCGACCTGCGCGGGTTCGTCCGGCTCAATCACTACCCGTTCCTCACGCCACCGGTCCTGCGCACGCCCCAGGAGCGGCTGAGGGCGGCCCGGGAGATCCTGCCGGGGTTCCGGCTGATGTGGCGGACCGCCACCACGTCGATGGAGGACTTCGCGGCGCGCTTCCAGGACCCGTTGCTGCGCAGGGCGCTGCCCAACGTGTTCTTCCAGGACCACGAGGTGTTCCCGGTGCTGCCGTACCTGTTCAACCTGGCCAGCGCCCACCACCGCAACGCCGGGTTCCCGCAGGGCGGATCGCTGGGTCTGGCCCGGTCGGTGGCCGAGCGGCACACCTCGCTGGGTGGAGAGATCGCCTACCGCGCCCGGGTCACGCGGGTGCTGGTGGAGGGCGGACGCGCGGTGGGCGTCGAACTGAGGGACGGCCGGCGCCTCTTCGGTGAGCACGTCGTGTGCGCGTGCGACGGGGTGACGGTCCTGAAGACGCTACTCGGCGGCGAGCACACCAGTCCGACGCTGGACGCCCTGTTCGAGCGGCTGCTGCACCGGCCCGAGGTGGTCTACCCGGGGGTGGTGTCGGCGTTCGTCGGCTTCGAGGGCGACCTACCGCCCGGCACCCCGCACAGCACCACCTACCTGCTGCCGGGCCACGAGGCCGCGCGGCTGCCGTCCTGCTCACAGAACAGCCTGGTGGTGCAGCTGCGCTCCCGGTACGCGGACGGGTTCGCCCCTCCGGGGAGGTCGGTCGTCCACTGCACCTACTTCAGCGACTACGGGTACTGGAAGGAGCTGCGCACGACCGACCGGCGCGCGTACCGGGCGCGCAAGGCCGCGGTCGCCGACTTCGTGCGGGCCCTCCTGGACGACCGGTACCCGGGTCTGGGCGCGCGGATCGAGCTGGTGGACGTGGCCACCCCGGTCACGACCGAGCGCTACACCGGCAACCGGCACGGCAGCATCCTGGGCTGGAAGTCCTTCACCGAGGCCGACGACCTGCTGTCGAGGCTGGTCAACAAGGACCGGATGGGCATCCCGGGGTTGGCCGGGCTGACCCTGGCCGGGCAGTGGTTCGGCGGCGGCGGCCTCATCCTCGCCGCCTCCTCCGGCCGGTTCGCGGCGCAGTTCCTCTGCCGTGACCTGGGGCTGCGTTTCCGGGCGTGGGAGAGCGAGGGCGGCGAGCCCTGGCATCCGGGCAAGTGGGGGGACCTGCCCCGGTTGGACGCGTGGGACGAGCGATGGGCGGAGACACGATGAGCGGACGAGGTGGCCGTACCGACGGCGGACCGGCCGCGCGGCCCCGGAAGTCGATGATCATCGTCGGCGGCGGGCTCGGCGGGCTGTCCACCGGCTGCTACGCGCGGATGAACGGGTACCGGACGCGGATCTTCGAGATGCACGAGGTCCCCGGGGGGTGCTGCACCGCCTGGGACAAGGGCGACTTCACCTTCGACTGGTGTGTGAGCTGGTTGCTCGGCAACGGACCGGGCAGCGAGATGCACCGGATCTGGCTGGAGCTGGGGGCGATCCAGGGCAAGGAGATGCGCCACTTCGACGTGTTCAACGTCGTGCGGGGGCGGGACGGGCGGAAGGTGTACTTCTACTCCGACCCGGACCGGTTGGAGGCGCACCTGCTCGACCTGTCCCCCACCGACGCCCGGGTGATCGGCGACTTCTGCCGGGGCCTGCGGAAGTTCATCCGATGCCTGCGCGTGTACCCGTTCCTCAAACCGGTGGGGCTGATGGGGCCGGTGGAGCGGATGCGGATGATGTCGCGGTTCATCCCGTACTTCAACGTCATCCGCCGGTCGATCACGGTGCTGATGCGCGACTACTCCGAACGCTTCCGCGAGCCGCTGCTGCGGGAGGCGTTCAACCACATCCTGTACGAGAAGCATCCCAACTTCCCGGTGCTGCCGTTCTACTTCCAGCTCGCCGCGCACGCCGACGGCGCGGCGGGGGTCCCGGAGGGCGGCTCGCTGGGGTTGGCGCGCTCGATCGAGGAGCGGTACCGGCGGCTGGGCGGGAAGATCCGCTACAACGCCCGGGTCGAGGAGATCCTCGTCGAGGACGACCGGGCGGTCGGAGTTCGGCTCAGCGACGGGAGCGAGCATCTCGCGGACATCGTGGTGGCGGCGTGCGACGGCTACACGACCATGCACGACCTGCTGAAGGGCCGTTACCTCAACGCGGAGTACCACCGGCTCTACACGAAGACCGTCCACGAGCCGGAGATGGTGTTCCCGGGGTACCTCTCGCTCTTCCTCGGCCTGCGCGAGGATTTCCCCGACGCCGACCCGTGCACGACGTACCTGCTCACCGAGGAGGAGGCGGACGCGCTCCTCGGGGTCCGGCACCCGAGCGTCAACGTCCAGTTCCGCAGCACCCACTATCCGGAGTTGTCGCCTCCGGGGACGGCCGTGGTGTACGCGACGTACTTCTGCGACATCGCCCCGTGGCGCGAGCTGAGCACCGGCCCCGAGCGGTCGAGCCGGATGCACCGGGGCGGGGAGGTGCACACGCTGCCGGTACGGCGCGGGCGGGAGTACGTCCGCGCCAAGCGCCGGGTGGCCGACGCCCTGATCGGGATCATCGACCGCCGCCACCCCGGCGTGCGGGAGGCGGTCAAGGTACGCGACGTCGCCACGCCGCTCACCCAGGTGCGCTACACCGGCAACCTGGACGGGACCGTGCTCGGCTGGCAGCCGTTCGTGGAGGGCGGCGAGACGCTGGAGGAGCTGGTCAAGAAGTACGGGCCCGGGCTGCCAGGGCTGGAGGACTTCTACATGTCCGGGGTGTGGGCGACCACGGGCGGACTGATCCGCGCCGCGGCGGCGGGTCGGCACGTCGTGCAGTTCGTGTGCCGTGACGACGGGAGGGAGTTCCGGTCCGAGGTGGACGAGAGCGCGCCCGCGCCCACCCACCGGCTCATCCCGGTCGGCCCGCCGCCGGCCTCCGGTGCGCGGACCGGCGTCGCGTCCGGCCCGCACGCGTAGGGCGTCCCCGCGCGGCACGGATCCCGGCCGTGCCGCGCTCTCCGTGCCGTCGTCCCCCAGCCGGGTCAACGGCGCGGAGGACGGCCACGCGGTGTGTCGGCGGGGGGAACCGCGCCACCTCACCACGGCGCCGGGGGTGGCGCCCCGCTCACCTGATCGGCACACCGCCGGGGGCGTCCCTCACCAGGTGACGGGCAGTGCGGCCACGCCTCCGGACAGGGTGCCGTTCATGACGTCCGGTGCGGCTTCCAGTTCACCGGGGTCCACGGCCAACCTGAGGCCGGGGAAGCGTTCCAGCAGGCGGGTGAGCAGGACGCGCAGCTCCATCCGGGCGAGCGGGGCCCCGACGCAGTAGCGGGCGCCGTGGCCGAAGGCGAGGTGCTGACCGGCGGGGTGGGCGACGTCGAAGCCGTCGGGCGCGTCGAACACGCGGGGGTCGTGGTTGGCGGCGCCGACGTCGAGCAGGACGAGGTCCCCGGCCCCGATCACGTGCCCGGCCACCTCGATGTCGGACCGCGCGTAGCGGACCAGCCCGCCTCCGCCCCGGCCCATCGTGCGCACGATCTCCTCCACCGCGTCCGGGATCCGCCCGGGGTCCGCGCGCAGCCGCTCCCACTGGTCGCGGTGGGCCATCAGCTGGGCGACGCCGGTGGTCATCGCTACCTTGGTGGTCTCCTCCCCGGCAAAGAAGAGCACCATGGCCAGACGGACGACCGCCTCGTCGGTGTTGCTCCCCTCGCCCCGCAGGGCGGAGACCACGTCCTCCCCCGGCTCCGGCCCGCTCCGCGCCACCAGGCGGTGGATGTAGCCGAGGAGTTCGGCCATGCCCTCCGCCGCCCGGGCGGGGTCCACCGCGGCCTCGGCGAGCGCGACGAACTCCGCGTGCTCCTCGGCCGGGACACCGAGGAGCTCGGCGATGGCACGGGTGGGGACGACGGCGGCCACGTGGCGCCTGAGGTCGGCGGGTGGTCCGGCCTTCTCCAGGTCGTCCAGGCAGGAGACGGTGATGGCGTCGATCCAGCCCTCCAGGGCGCGCATCCGCCGGGGTGAGAAGCAGGGGCGCAGGGTGTCGCGCATCCACCGGTGTTCGTCGGGTTCGGTGACGTGGTCGCCCTGGGGGCCGCCGAAGAGGACGTGGTCGGCGGTGCGTGCGGCCCGCTCCGGCTCGGGGTGGGAGCGGCCCAGGCGCTGGTCGGCCAGGAGCGTGCGGACGGTGGCGTGGTCGACCACCAGCCAGGCGGGGTCACCGGTGCCGGTGCGCACACGGTGGAGGGGGCCCTCCTCCTGGAGCCGACGCAGGTCGGGGGTGAGTCGGAGGAGGTCGGGCTGAGCGAACGGGAGTCGGGGCGCGTCCGTGTGGACGGGCGTGCTGCTCACGGGGGCGTGTCCCACCTTCGTGATCGGTCAGCCTCCCCGGCGTCCACACTCCGGGCGGCCGGGGGTACTCGAACCCCTTTATCGTAGCCGAGCGACCACCGAGGGTGATTGTTTTTCACGGGCCCGTCCCGGTGCGCCCGCGCCAGCCCGTCGGACCGGCTGGCCGCGCGGGCGACTGGCCGGCTCCG
>NZ_ANBC01000426.1 GCF_000341125.1 Nocardiopsis lucentensis DSM 44048
TCGGCGCGGAAGGGCTCCAGGACAGCGGGGCGGACCCCCTCGACCAGGAAGGAGGCCAGCGCCTCGGCCGCCGGTGCGGACAGGGTCAGCCCGAGCATGGAGTACCCGGTGGCCACGTAGGCGTTGGCGTATCCGGGGAGGCGGTCGACGACGGGCAGGCCGTCGGGGGTGAGGGGCCGCTCCCCCGCCCAGGCGTGCCGCCGGTCCGTCCAGTCCGCGCCGACGATCATCGGCGCCGCTCCGCGCGTGATGGCGTCGATCCGGACGGGATCGGGCCGGGTGGGGCCGTGGCCGAAATCCATGCCGCCCGACACGCGCAGCCGCCCGCCCATGGGCGCGCACGCCACGTGCGCGTCGAGCAGCAGGGTGGACGCCCGGGGGAGCCGCTCGACGGACACGTCGAAGCTGTACCCCCGGCCGCCGACGACCGGGACGCGCCGCCCCAGCCGGGTGGTGAGCGCGGCGGCCTTGGCGCCGGTCGCGATCACCAGCGCGCCGACCCCGCGTTCCCCCGCCGTCGTCCGCACCGCGTCGACCACCCCGCCGCGCGTCCTGACGTCGGTCACGGCCACCCCCTCCTCGACCGGGACGCCGCCCGCGCGCAGATGCGCGGTCAGCCCGGCGACGAGACTGGCCGGCTCGGTCTGGACGTGGTGGCGCAGGAGCGCCCCCGCGCGCACGCGGTCGGACAGGGCCGGTTCGACGTCGCGCAGCTCGTCCCCGTCCAGGGCCGTGGTGGGCAGGTCGAAGCCCGCCTCGCGCAGGGGTTCGAGGGAGCCGAGGTAGGCCTGGACCGCGTCCGGGTCCTGGGCGACCGCGAGGAAGTCGGTCCGGGTGCGGGTGAACTCGACCCCGTCCTCGGCGAGCTGATCCAGGAGGGGGAAGGTACGGCCGCCCAGCGCGGCGAGCGCGCGGGCGCCGCGGGCGTGACGAGCGGGGGTGCAGTTGCGCAGGAACCGCAGGAACCAGGGGGAGAGGAGGGGTAGGGCGTCGGGTGCGATCCGCAGCGGGGCGTCGGGGTCGCGGAAGGCGCGGAGCGCGTCCCCGAGCAGGACGGGGTCGGGGACGGGCCCGGCCTGGGCCGGGTTGACCCAGCCCGCGTTGCCGTGGGAGGCGCCCGCGCCGGGGTGGCGGGACTCCACGACCGCGACGTCGACCCCCCGTCGGCGCAGCTGGTGGGCGACGTTGAGCCCGGCGACGCCCGCGCCGACGACGAGCACACTCGCACCTGCGGTCATGGTTCGGCTCCTCTCGGTCACGAAGGTCCGTGGTGTTGCACTGCCCGCGTGGGCGGTCGGGAAACGGGCCTCCGGGGTGCCGCGGACCACCTACTGAACGGTAGGAATGGAGGCTGTCCGCACCCGACCGCTCCTCGAGGAGACTCCCCATGGCCACCACCCCCTCCAGAACCGCGCTCGTGACGGGCGCGTCGTCCGGGATCGGCGCGGCCGTCGCCGCCGCCCTGGCCCGGCGCGGATACCGCGTGTACGGCACCAGCCGCACACCCGAAGCGGTCACCGCCCCGGTCCCCGGTGTCGAGTACCTGGCGCTGGACCTGACCGACGACGCGTCGATCGAGGCGTGTGCGGCCGCCGCGGGTCCGGTGGACGTGCTGGTCAACAATGCCGGAGAGAGTCAGAGCGGCCCGCTGGAGGAGTTGCCGATGGAGGCCCTGGAGCGGGTGTTTCGGACCAATGTGTTCGGGGCGGTGCGTCTGACCCAGCTCGTGCTGCCCGGGATGCGGGAGCGGCGGAACGGGCGTGTGGTGATGGTGGGGTCGATGTTGGCGAGCTTCCCACTGGCCTTCCGGTCGTCGTACGTGGCGACCAAGGCGGCGCTCAAGGGGTTCGCCGACGCGCTGCGCCGCGAGGTGTCGCCGTACGGGATCGGTGTGACGACGGTGGAGCCGGGGTCGATCAACACGGGCATCAGCGAGCGGCGGACGCAGTACGTGGGTGCGGCCTCGCCGTTCGCCGATGAGTACCGGACGATGCTGAGCGCCCTCAACGCCAACGAGGCGCGGGGGATCTCGGCGGACACGGTCGCCCGGACCATCGTGCGCGCGATCGAGGCGGACCGTCCGCGCCCGCTGTACGCGGTGGGCAGCAACGCCCCGGTGGTGTTCGCCCTGCGCAGGTTGTTCCCACGTTCGGTGGTGCTGCGGATGGTCTCACGCAAGCACGGACTGTGACACGGCCGCGGAGTGCGCGGCGGTGGCGGCGGCCTCCGGCAGGATGTGGTGGGCGGCCCGCACCGACCCAGGGAGTCCACCGTGAAGCAGCAGGTCCACTTCATCACTCTCGCCACCGCCGACCTCGACGCCGCCCGGTCCTTCTACTGCGAGGGGCTCGGCTGGCAGCGGCTCCTGGACGTGCCCGGCGAGATCATCTTCTTCCAGATCGCACCGGGCGTGGTCCTGGGGCTGTTCGACGCCGAGAAGTTCGACCGCGACCTCGGCGGAGCGGCGGGCGTCACCGGGACGACCGGCGCGTCCGGGGTGACGCTGGCGCACAACGTCGACAGCCCCGAGGAGGTCGAGGAGACCGTCGCGCTGATGATGGCGGCGGGCGGGTCGGTGCTCAAGCGCCCGCAGCCGGGTGAGTTCGGCGGGATCTTCCACGCCCACGTGCAGGATCCGAACGGCGTGGTGTGGGAGATCGCGCACAATCCGGGGTGGCGGATCGACGAGAACGGCGACGTCGTCTTCGGCTGATCCGCCTGGGGTGCGAGAGCGCCCGCCGGGGAACTGGCCTAGGTTTGGGGCCGTACCGAACAACGTGGAGGATGCGCATGAGCGTCGTCAAGTTCAACGTCCTGACCGTCCCCGAGGGCGCGGGGGCCACTCTGGAGGAGCGTTTCGCCAAACGGGCGGGGCTGGTGGAGAACCAGCCGGGGTTCGAGGAGTTCCAACTGCTCCGCCCCGTCGAGGGCACCGACCGGTACCTGGTCTACACCCGGTGGCGCTCCGAGGAGGACTTCCAGAGCTGGGTGAACAGCCAGGACTTCAAGCACGGGCACGCCCAGGCCGCCCGGGAGTCCGGGCGGACCGGCCACGGTCACGGTCACGGCGGTGAGGGAGCGGCCAAGCCGGCCGCGACCGGAAGTGAGCTGTGGGGCTTCGAGGTGGTCCAGCGGGTCTCCGGCAAGGCTTAGCCCGGCGCTCCGTCACGTGAGGGGGCCGAACCCGGTCGGGTCCGGCCCCGGTCGGGCACAGCGCTCAGCCCTTGATCTCCCGCTTCCGGCTCCCTCCGCCGGTGATGCTGATCCGGCGCGGCTTGGCCCTCTCGGCCACGGGGATGGTCACCGTGAGTACGCCGTCGGCGTACTCGGCGGACAGGTGGTCGGTGTCCAACTCCTCGCCGAGGTAGAGCTGCCGGGAGAACTTCCCCGAGGGCCGCTCGGCCACGACCGCGTCGCTCCCCTCGGGAACCGTCAACCGACGCTCCGCCTTGCAGGTGAGAACGTTCCGCTCGATCTCCAGGTCGATGGAGTCGGCCCGGACCCCGGGCAGGTCGAAGTGCACGACGAACTCGTCGCCTTCGCGGTAGGCGTCGATCGGCATGACGACCGGGTGGATCGCGTCACCGAGGAGCCGCTGGGTGATCCGATCGAACTCCTGGAACGGGTCTGTACGCATGAGCATCATGGCGACCTCCAGGTTCATGAATTGAACCGAGATACCCTCATATTCGCTTCATTCCAGAGACGCCCCGCGGATAAACCGCGTCGCCGCCTCCGGGAGGGGAGGCGGAGGCGTTCGGGTGTCAGGCGGTGGCGATGATCCGGCCGACCTCGGCCACCGCCGCCGCCAGGTCCTGGGGGTCGGCGGTCATCCCCGCGACGACGAGGTCGACCTCCTCCAGCCCGGCCCGGGACAGGAGGGTCTTGTCGTTGGTGACCCACTCGCCCCGGGCGGCGAGGACGGCGTGCGCGGCCTGCGACGCCGCTTGGGCGACCAGACCGGCGCACTGGGCCACCCGGCCGTACGGAGCGTGGTCGCGCTCGGCGTGGGCGAGCGTCGCGGCTGCCAGGCCCCGCCACACCGGGGGCGCGCTCGCCCGCAACGCCTCAGGGTAGTCGGGGCGGGGCAGGTCGCCGACCAGGACCCGGCCGAGGGCGAGTTCGGCGACGACCAGGTACGTCGGTATCCCGGCGAGGTGGAACACGAGGGGCTCGATCCCGAACCGCCCCCGCCGCGCCTCGGCCAGCCGGTACTCCACGTCGGCCAGGTCCCGGTAGTGCACGTCCACACGGCGCCCGTCGATCCGCAGTCGGGCACCGCCGTTGAACACGCCGCCGCCCCAGCCGCCGATCTCGGACACCTCTCCCTCCCAGCCGACGTCGCGCAGGGTCTGGGGATCGAAGGCGCCCCGGTAGTAGACCGCCAGGTCCCAGTCGCTGTCGGGCCGGTGGGAGCCCTGGGCCCGGGAGCCGCCGAGGCTCACCGCGCTGACGGCGGGGGGG